>JAGWTK010000181.1 GCA_028876035.1 Bacteroidota bacterium | reverse complement strand
TGCACAGAGAGAACTCTTAAACTCTTAAACCCTTAAACTTTAAAAGAACCACCGCCCATTCATCCAGGTAATCCCTATGAATGGCCAGCTCGCGAAAGCCAACGCGTTGATGGGCCCGCATGGATCGCGTATTGCGGGTAGCGATTTCAGTTATAACAAAGTCAAATCGCTGAGAGAAGCAATCCTGGTGGTGCTGGTATAGCAGGTCAAAGACGCCTTTACCCCGCCATTCTTCTGCCACACAAACCTGTCCGATCGCATAATAGTTACAGTCTGCGATGGGCTTTCCGTTATACGATAACTGATCGAGGTAATCAAAAAAAGGCAGGAGTTCAGGAATCCACTCGCGGCATTTGCGGGTCATCACCAGTGCAAAACCCGCCAGTTCATCTCCGGCTTTTACAATAACGGAAGGCTCCTGCTCGTGCATGCGCTGCAGGGTTTCCAGGCTATGCGCCACTGTTAGAAAACCTTGTTCCTTTTCTTCTACGGCATTCCGGACGCCGCGCAGGTATTTTTTTTGCAAAGCGAGGATCTGTTCAAGTTCCGCCGTTGTGGTAACGCGGCAGGCCTGCAATGTTTGATGTGATTCCTGGTGCAGCATTTATCCTTTGTATTCTCCAAAAACTTCGCGCAGTGTGTCGGCGATTTCACCCAGTGTGCATTTATTTTCGACCGCTTCTATAACAACGGGCATGATGTTTTCGCCGCTGCTGGCATGGTCGTTCAGTTCCTGCAAAATCGCGTCAATCTTGCCGGGGTCGCGCTGTCGCCGGAGCTGGCGAAGTTTTTCCACCTGCACCTGGCGTATACTATCATCGATTTTAAAAGCGGGAGTTGATTTGGTGTCAGTGGTTTGAAACTTATTTACTCCTACGATGATTTTACTGCCTGATTCAACGGCGCGCTGGTAGGCATAGGCACTCTGCGCGATCTGATCCTGGATAAAACCTTTCTCAATCGCCGCGATACTGCCACCCATTCCATCAATAGTATTCATTAAGGCCATTGCTTCCTGTTCCATAGCAGCGGTGAGCGACTCTACAAAATAGGAACCGGCCAGGGGATCAACGGTATCGGCAATACCACTTTCATAGGCGACCAATTGTTGGGTTCGAAGGGCCAGCCGGGCGGCTTCTTCTGTTGGCAGATTGAGGGCCTCGTCGTATCCATTGGTATGCAGAGATTGTGTACCACCTAGTACCGCCGCCATTGTTTGCATGGTCACCCGGGCAATATTATTCAGGGGTTGTTGTGCCGTAAGTGTGCTGCCGCCGGTTTGGGTATGAAAGCGCAGCATCATGGCCTTGGGATCAGTAGCGCCCATATCCTTCATGATTTTTGCCCACAGTGTCCTGGCCGCGCGAAACTTGGCCACCTCTTCGAATACATTGTTGTGCGCATTGAAGAAGAATGAGAGTCTCTTTCCAAACACATTGATATCGAGTCCTTTTTCGATCGCTGCCTGCACGTATGCTTTGCCGTTAGCCAGCGTGAACGCCAGCTCCTGTACTGCGTTACTGCCCGCCTCACGGATATGGTAACCCGAAATGGAAATGGTATTCCATTTGGGCAATTCTGTTTCACACCACTGGAAAATATCGGTAATAATGCGCATCGATGGCGCCGGGGGATAGATATAGGTACCCCTTGCTGCATATTCTTTGAGGATATCGTTTTGTATGGTGCCGCTGAGCTTTTTCAAATCGGCCCCCTGCTCTTTGGCTACCGCCACATACAGCGCCAGCAGGATAAAGGCGGTGGCGTTGATGGTCATGGAGCTGCTGATATCCTCTAGTTTAATACCCCTGAATAATATCCGCATGTCTTCGATGCTGTCGATGGCCACACCTACTTTCCCTACTTCCCCTTCAGCCAGTTCATGATCACTGTCGTACCCGATTTGCGTTGGTAGATCAAACGCAACGCTCAGTCCGCTTACGCCCTGGCTCAGCAGGTAATGGTAACGCTGGTTGCTTTCTTCAGCCGTGGAAAAGCCCGCATACTGCCGCATGGTCCACAGTTTGCCCCGGTACATATCGGGTTGAATTCCTCTCGTAAAAGGATAATCCCCCGGCGCAGTACCGGGGTTTGTTCCGAGATCTTCCTGCGTATACACGGGTTTTATTTCAATGCCGCTGTCGGTAAAAATCTTTTTATCGGCCATGGTATTCCATTATTGCTGTAAACTTACACATAATGCCAACGCAATACACTTCCTTGTTTAAAGTAGCGACTGCCTGAATTTCCCCTAGTTTAGCGGTATGAATCATGCTTCCTTCCCTGCAGTGCGCTACGACGATGCGATGAAAGCCTGCGAACAAAGATTGCAGGATCGCACACGCAGAAAGTCAATGATTAGCTGGGGCCGGCTGCTTACCGTTGCGGTGTTGCTATTGTTTGTGTACTTCTCCTGGAACAACTGGCAATGGTATAGCTGGCTGCTCACGATTGCGCTCATTGCCATTTTCATCCGCCTGGTGATATTGGCAGTGAACAACCAGTCAATGCTACAAAATGAACAACGGCTCCTGCAACTTCACCAGGATGAAATAAAAATTGCGGGCGGTGATTTTATGTCCTTTCCGAACGGTGCTGCGTTTGCAAAGCCTGGACATCCTTACAGCAATGACCTGGACATATTCGGACAAGCATCTTTGTACCAATACATCAACCGCTGCCGGTCGGATCAAGGTGCCGCGGTATTGGCCAATTGGCTCTCGTCGCCTGCAGATGCTGTGACCATTCAAAGGCGACAGGAAGCGGTGCGCGAACTCGGGCCAATGCTCGACTGGCGACAGCAGTTACAAGCCTATGGCATAGAGGAACCGGTAAGAATGACGACGGAACAAAAAATTACCGATTGGATGCGCGGTACCGACGAATTCAGCAGCAAGCGCAGCTGGCAATTCATACGGTTTGCCTGGCCTGTTTGCAGCATCGGCATACTGCTCGCCTTCTTACTGGATCGCATATCAATCGCTGGTTTTTCTGGATTTTACCTTATTGCACTCGTGTTCTCGGGCTACCTGCTAAAACGCATGCGTCAAACGCAACAATCGCTGGACAAAATTGTACCGGATGTTGCCACACTGCGAAACGTGGTACGATGTATTGAAGGCGTCTCCTTTCAATCCGCCGCGCTGCAATCATTGCAACAAACACTCCGGGGAAACGAACCGGCTTCACAGGCCATCGACGGATTGAAAAAAATACTTGACCAGTTTGATTACAACCTGAACTTTCTTTTTCTCTTATTGATAAACCCCTTCCTGCTTTGGAACCTCCAAACGGCATTTGCGCTGGAACAATGGCGAAGAAATAGGGGAAAAAACATAGCAGGCTGGTTTTCCGTAGTCGGTGAAACCGAAGCCCTGTGCAGCCTGGGTGCCGTTCATTTCAATCACCCGCACTGGACTTTTCCGGAGATCATCAAAGACCAACACGGACTCGTAGAAATGCAAGCGGCCGGACATCCACTGATTGCCGAAACAAAATCGGTGCTGAATGATTTCCATACCAAAGGTCAATCGCAGGTCGCCCTGATAACGGGTTCCAATATGGCGGGCAAGAGTACTTTTCTTCGAAGCATCGGCGTGAACATGGTGCTGACAATGACCGGCAGCCCGGTATTGGCAAAAACCTTTCGTTGTTCCGTGATGCAGGTGAGTAGTAGCATGCGTGTGGCCGACAACCTGCAGGAAAGCACTTCTACATTTTATGCAGAATTGAAACGATTAAAGGCAATCATCGAACAGGTAAAAGCGCATGAGCCGGTATTGGTATTATTGGATGAAATACTTCGCGGCACCAATTCCCTCGACAGGCATACCGGCTCTGCTGCGCTGATTCGATTACTCATCAAAGAAAACGCCGTAGCGCTGCTGGCAACCCACGATGTAGAACTCGCTTCCATGGAGAAGGAATATCCATCACAGCTGCACAACTATCATTTCGATGCGCAGATTGAAGGAGAAGAATTATTCTTCGATTACAAACTGAAGCACGGCGTTTGCCAAAGTATCAATGCTTCGCTTTTGATGAGGAAGATTGGGATCGAAGTGTAAAGTTCATTGTTCAAGGTTCTTGGTTTTCCAAGCCACAGCCTAACGTTGAATAAACGGTCAGCCGCACGTAAGAACGATGAACCAGGAACCTCAAACTATAAACCTATTTAAACATCCTGAATATATCCAGCCCCAGCGCATACGCCATCAATCCAAATAA
Organism: Bacteroidota bacterium; assembly: GCA_028876035.1. Taxonomy (GTDB): domain Bacteria; phylum Bacteroidota; class Bacteroidia; order Chitinophagales; family Chitinophagaceae; genus JACMLD01. Next base: position 3,471 of record JAGWTK010000181.1, on the reverse strand, counting down.
CAATACCATACCGATGGTTTGGGCCCATTCGATGAACTTGTCACTGGGTTTGCGGCCGGTGATCATTTCAACGATGGTAAACAATGCGTGCCCGCCGTCGAGGGCAGGAATGGGTAAGATATTCATGAGCGCAAGTACAAGCGAGAAGAAAGCCGTCATACCCCAGAGCGCCTGCCAGTCCCAGGTGGGAGAATACATCTTGGCAATACTGAACACACTGCCGAGTGATTCGGACGCTTTGGCGCGACCGGAAAAAATCAGTTTTAACTGCAACCAATAATTCTGTAGGGTCTCCTTGCTTTTTTGCAATCCTGCCGGGAATGCTTCGAAGAAAGAATAGGTAAGTTTCTTTTCTTCGTAATAAGGCTTCGCCGGTTCTTTTGGCCATAGCCCTAAGATGCCTTCGGCAGATATAACGGGTTTAAGGTGGAGGGTGTCATTACCCCTGAGCACTGCTAGATCAACTGCCTTGCCGCGGTGGTCTTTTACATACGATTTAAAATCGCTGTAAAATCCAACCATGTTTCCATCATAACTGATAATTTGATCATTCTTTCTGATGCCTGCTTTTTCGGCGGCTCCGCCGGGTTGAAGGGTATCCACCCCTTCGAAAGGGAAACGGTAACTGATGAAAGCGATGTCTTTGAAATGTATCAGGTTGCTGGCGAAATCCTCAGGAATGTTTACGGTTACCGGCATACCGTTGCGATCTACTTCAATCGTTTTGGCGTGTTTGAGAATAATGGCCAGGGGAACGGCGCGAAATTTCTCTACATATTTTCCATCTACCGAAACAATCTGGTCGCCGTTTTTCAATCCAATCGACTGCCCGAGCGAATCAACAGCAATACCATATTTCAGTTTGTTGGTGGGAACATATTCATCGCCCCAGTGCCAGAGCATCATTGCGTAAATAAAAAAGCCCAGGAAAAGATTCACGATTACACCCCCCACCATAATAATCAGTCGCTGCCAGGCTGGTTTGCTGCGGAATTCCCAGGGTTGCGGCGGTTGCTTCATCGCTTCTTTATCCATGCTCTCATCGATCATCCCCGCAATTTTTACATAACCACCAAACGGTATCCATCCCAGTCCCCATTCTGTTTCACCAATTTTCTTTTTTACGAGGGAAAACCAGGGATTGAAGAAAAGATAGAATTTTTCAATGCGACATTTAAACCATTTTGCCGGGAGGAAATGGCCAAGTTCATGCAGTACAACAATTATAGAAAAGGAGAAAATAAACTGAGCTGCCTTGATACCCGTTTCGGCCCAGTTGATTGCTAATAATGTCATAGTAGGGTAAACCGGAAACCGGCTGATTTAAAATTTGATATAACTACAAATATCTGCCAAAAAGGGTTAGTGAAATGAGAAATTTTAGCGAATCCGCGCCGGTGGCGGATTAGCGGTTACAGGTGTATAAGAGAGGCAGCATAGCTACGCGCTTCCCCGTCGGATTCGAAATAGTCGTCGAGCCCCGGATTTTTGATAAATGTAGTTTTCTGCATGGTCTTTTCTATCAGGTCGGTCATGTCCAGGAAGCCAAGGCGATTGCGCAAAAAAGCAAACACTGCAATTTCATTCGCCGCGTTGAGCACGCAGGGCAGGTTACCGCCTTTGTTCAGGGCTTCGATGGCCAATGCCAGGTTGCGAAAGGTTTTTATATCCGGCTCTTCAAAACTCAGCGTGTTGGGTTTCTTAAAATCGTAGCGCGGGAAATCATTGGGCAAACGATAGGGAAAAGCAAGTGCATACTGGATGGGCAACTTCATATCTGGTAAGCCCATTTGCGCTTTGATGCTGCCATCTTCGAACATCACCATGCTGTGAATGATGCTTTGGGGATGCACTACCACCTGTACCTGTTCAGGCGTAAGATTGAACAACCATTTCGCCTCGATCATTTCAAGTCCTTTGTTCATCAGCGTTGCCGAGTCGATCGTAATCTTCGCCCCCATGGCCCAATTGGGATGCTGCAGGGCATGGTCGCGTTTTACATTCACCAAAAAATTGGGCTTTTTTCCAAGAAAGGGGCCGCCCGAAGCAGTGAGGACCACCTTCTCCACTTTATTGCGGGTTTCACCCACCAGGCATTGGAAGATGGCAGAGTGTTCACTATCGACCGGAATCAGCGGCACCCGCTTTTCCACGGCCCGCTTCATCACGATATCACCCGCTACTACCAATGTTTCTTTATTCGCCAGCGCCACCATTTTACCATTGTCAATCGCACACAAGGTGGGTTTCAACCCTGCGAAGCCCACAATGGCTGCCAGCATCATGTCGTAGCAGTCCATGGCCGCGGTTTCTTCCAAAGCTTTTTCGCCGGTAAATACCTTGGTATCGGTTTTGGCAAGCGCCTCTTTTACTTTATGGTATTTCTTCTCATCGCCGATCACCACCATATTGGGCTTAAAGCGCAGCGCCTGTTTTACCAGGAGTTCATCGTTGTGGTGGGCCGTCAATATCTCCACGGAAAAGAGTTGTTCATTGGCAGCAATCACTTCCAGAGCCTGGGTTCCAATGGAGCCGGTTGAACCGTAAATGGCTATTCTTTTTTTTACTGTTTCAGCCATGTGTAATAAAGAAATCTTTAGGGCACTGCAATCAATGCCAGGTTCTTCAAAATCCGCCGGACCAGCCGGACCGGGGTGAACGGCAATTTAGGATAATAATTGCTCCAAAGCATGGTTGGTTTTCCCGAAATTAAAGCCCTGCACGGCTTCGTCCATCATCTTTTTAATGTCTTCCGTGCAGAGGTTGCCAATCGAACCTTCATGCGTATGCGCTAATTCGGTCGAATAGGTAAACTGGTTGCTTTCAATGGCCAGTCCAACCTGGCGATAAGCGTCCCGGAATGGCATTCCCTGCAATACCAGTTTGTTCACTTCTTCTACGCTAAACAGGTATTTGTATTTCTCGTCGGTCAGCAGGTTTTTCTTTGCCTCGATATTGCTCAACATCAAACCCGTCATTTCTATACAATGGCGGAGGGTCGCGAAAGCAGGGAAAAGATGTTCTTTCAGCAATTGCAAATCGCGGTGATAACCCGATGGAAGATTCGTGGTCATCATCATTATCTCATTGGGCAGGGCTTTAATTCGGTTGCAGTGGGAACGAATCAATTCAAAGACATCGGGATTTTTTTTGTGCGGCATAATGCTGCTGCCGGTAGTGAGTTCAGGCGGAAAACTTACGAAAGCAAAATTCTGGTTGAGGAACAAACAGGCGTCCATGGCCAGTTTTCCGAGTGTATCGGCCACTGTAGCCAGGCCGGTTGCCACCACGCGCTCGGCACGTCCGCGCCCCATCTGCGCATACACTACATTATAATTGAGATCATCAAAACCCAGGAGTTGGGTAGTGAGTGTTCTATTGATGGGAAAAGATGAACCGTAACCGGCCGCTGAGCCCAGGGGGTTTTTATTGATAACCTGGTAGGCAGATCGGAGGATGAGCATGTCATCG
>JAGWTK010000180.1 GCA_028876035.1 Bacteroidota bacterium | reverse complement strand
AGATGGATTGCTGCTATTACCTCCGTCCGACGTTCGGTTCACCCAGTTTAACCGGCTGGTAATTGGCGATGGCCTGAATGCAAAGAATAAGCTGCAACTGAACCTGTACTATATCTCGGTGAATAAATAAGCTTTTGATGAAATTTAGCCTGCTTACGATACTGTCTGTTGTTTGTTTCAATTGTGTTTATAGCCAGAACACGAATTCACCGTATTCGATACTCGGCATTGGCGATATCGACAATAATTTCTACAACCGAACCAGCGGCATGGCCAATACCGGCCTCGCCTACCGAAATGACCGCTACCTGAATATGAGCAACCCGGCTGCCTTGTCGGCCCTCGAAAAACATTTTTTTTCTTTTGAGCTATCAGCCCGTGGCCAGTTTGTAAGCTATTTCGGCACACCACTCGATGGCAGTTCGGCAAGCAACAAGGACTTTGCAGTTAAACGAATTTCAGTCGCTACCAAAATTACCAATTGGTGGAGTTCCGGTGGCGGACTAGCGCCATTCAGCAGCGCCAATTACCAGTTTACATCTGTAAAAAATATCCAGGGAACCAATACTACGGTTCCGGTGGGCTATGAAGGCACCGGAGGTGTGAACCAGGTGTATTGGTCCAATTCCTTTGAGCCCATTAAACACCTTTCGCTGGGTGTTACAGCCGCCTACTTGTTTGGTTCGCTCACGCAGTCTGAAACGATCACCACCACCGACCTGGCGACTTCACTAATCACCACCCGGCAGGCTTTCCTTAAAAACTTCCGGTTTACGTATGGCGCCCAGTACGCCGTGGCCCTGAATAAAAAATGGGATGTGGCATTGGGTGGTACATTTAGTCCAACCAGCAAACTGGCACAGGACGCTTCTGTGACTGTAACCGACAATGGCATACAGGTGGCCAACACTACCAATACCAATCTTCCCGCTTCTTTTACGTTGCCGGATGCCTCTGGTATTGGATTCTCCCTTACGAAAGACAAGAAATACACCCTGCTGGCTGATTACCGTTACCAGGCCTGGACACCCACCAATTATTCTGGTTTGAACTACTCGCTGAAGAACAGCAGCCGCACTTCACTTGGCTTTGAAATTTCTAACAAGAAATCTTATTTCAATAACCTGCTGTTTGAAAAGAATTTTATACAGGCAGGTGTTTACTACGGTACTTCTTACCTGAGCATCAAAGGCGAGCAACTCACTGAACGCGGTTTCACCCTTGGTTATGGACTGAACAGCAAACGCAACCTGCTGGGTATTTGCATTGGATTAGATGCCGGCCAGCGTGGTACGCGCTCGAACGGACTCATCAAAGAAAACTACATCAACCTCAATTTTACCATTTCTTACCGCGACTTCTGGAGGCCGAGAGGGGTGCGCTATTTCTAAGGCTGGGCTTCGAAATGTACTTATATTAGCGACTCAATTTTTTGTACATGAAATTTACAGGAACCCTCCTGCTCCTGCTGGCCTGTGGCTTGCTGGCTTCTGGCCAAAAGCAGGATATCGCCAGCATGAAACTAAACCTCGAAAAGGCGCAAAACCCGATTGCCTACGCGCGTGAGGTGTTGAAGAAACAGACCAAACTGGACACCATCATCATATTGAACACGGTTCATTTTTCCGGCCTGGCCGACAGTCTCGCTTACCACGGAAAAATAAGAAAGGTGTATGGTCCTTACGAAAAGAAATACCTGGTACAAATCCTGGGAAAACTGCCCAATACGTTCACGAGGGTCAGCCAGATATTCATCGATACCAGCTTGTTTCCCCGCCGTACGGCAGACAGCCTGGCCAACAATATCATGGAGCGGATTAAGTTGGGAAGTGCCAGTTTTGAAGAAATGGCGCAGACCTACAGCATGGGCGGTGAAGGCGTAACAAAAGGCGACCTGGGCTGGATAGCGCGTGGTTCCATCATTCCGGAGATGGATAAAGAAATTACGCGGCACAAAAAAGGAGAAGTGTTTAAAGTATGGTCGCGTACCGGCCTGCACATCGTAAAGAAAACAGCCGATCCAAAACAAGATACCGGCTTTGTGCTCTTACTGCGCACCTTTCTTTAACCGGAACAGCATTAACTGATCAGTGCGCGAACTGCCAGTTCATAACCCTTCAGCCCGAGACCGATGATGCTGCCCTGGCATTTGGCACTCACATGGGATATCTTCCTGAAATCCTCACGAGCATGCACATTCGAAATATGTACTTCTATTACCGGTGCTTTGATGGCTGCAATGGCATCGCCGATAGCAACAGAAGTATGGGTATAACCGCCGGGGTTCAATACAATTCCATCCGCTTCAAACCCCGCCCGCTGCAATTCATTGATCAACTCCCCTTCCACATTGCTTTGAAAATAGGTGAACTGCACGGTTGGAAAAACAGGCTGCAGGGATTTGAAAAATTCCTCAAAGCTTTCGCTGCCGTAGATACCCGGCTCGCGCTTGCCGAGGAGGTTGAGGTTGGGACCGTTGATTATTGCGACCGTCATAATGTGCTAATGTGATAAATGTGCTAATGTGCTGATTTTCGTTTCACCTCATGTTCCAACTATAAATATAGGATTTCCATAGCCGTGTGATTCATTTATCACATTTGTCACACCAGCACACTTATCACATTAATTCTTGTGTTTTTTTATCAACGCAATAAAATCATCAAACAAATACCTTGAATCATGCGGGCCTGGTGTTGCTTCAGGGTGATATTGTACCGAGAAGGCAGGTTTGTCTTTGAGCCGGATGCCCTCGATGGATTGATCGTTGAGGTTAACATGGGTAATCTCTACGTTACCGGCTTTTTTTACGGCTTCGGGGTCAACACCAAATCCGTGGTTTTGGGTAGTGATTTCGCTGCGGCCGGTAACCAGGTTCTTCACCGGGTGGTTGAGCCCCCGATGGCCGTGGTGCATTTTAAACGTAGGGATGCCATTGGCGAGCGCCAGCAGCTGGTGACCCAGGCAAATACCGAACAGCGGCTTATTTTCCTTTAAAATCTCTTTTACGGTGCTGATGGCATAGTCCATCGGTGCGGGGTCGCCCGGACCATTGGAGATAAAATAACCGTCGGGGCTAAACGCTTTTACTTCAGCCAGCGGAGTTTTTGCCGGGAATACTTTTACAAAGGCTCCACGGTCTACCATGCACTGCACGATATTTTTTTTGATGCCATAGTCCATTACGGCAATGCGAACAGTGCTGGCGGTATCGCCTACTTCGTATGCTTTATCAACGCTTACCTTGCTGGCCAGTTCCAAACCATCCATGGAAGGTACTGCTGCCAATTGCTTTTTGAGTTCTTCAATATCGGTAGTTTCGGTGGAGATGATGCAGTTCATCGCACCCTGTTTGCGGACGTGCTCTACGAGCGAGCGGGTATCTACGCTTTCGATGCAAACGATGTTTTGCTGGCGGAGGTATTCATCCATTGAGCCGTTAGCAGTTTTGCGGCTGAACTGTTCTTCGAGGTTGCGGCCAATCAACCCTTTAATTTTTACGCCACTGCTTTCCACATCGCTTTCCTTAACGCCATAGTTGCCGATGTGAGCGTTGTTCATGATGAGCACCTGTCCGTAGTAGCTGGGGTCGGTGAACACTTCCTGGTAGCCCGTCATGCCGGTATTGAAACAGATTTCACCGGTGGTGGTGCCTTTTGCGCCGAACGCCTTACCATAATAAACGCTGCCATCTGCCAGTACGAGGATTGCGGTGGGTTGTGCTGTTGCTGCCATGTTTCCAGAAAAGTTTTGCAAATAAAAGTAATACCCGGTCGTGTCGGACAAATATTTTTTCACATCGCATAAAAAAAGCGGAACCCCGAAGGACTCCGCTTTGATATTTTGAACGTTCTTATCATTATGCCTCTGTTGAACCTTCTTCTTTAGCGGGTTCAGTGTCTGTTTTCTTCTTGCTTCCGCGGCGGGTGCGTTTTGCCGGTTCTGCTTTTGCTTCAACGCCTTTACCGTATACGGTGTTGAAGTCAACCAGTTCAATCATCGCAGTTTCCGCGTTATCACCTACCCGTTTGCCGAGTTTGATGATGCGGGTATAGCCACCGGGACGGCCGGCTACTTTTTCGCTGATGGTGCTGAACAGTTCAGTAACCGCTTCTTTGTCCTGCAGGTAGCTGAACACCACACGACGCTGGTGCGTAGTGTTTTCTTTTGCTTTGGTGATCAGGGGCTCTACATAGGTGCGCAGGGCGCGTGCCTTTGCAAGCGTAGTAACGATTTTCTTGTGCTCGATCAGCTGTGATGCGAGGTTGCTGAGCAGGGCCTTCCGGTGGGAAGCTGTTCTGCTGAGGTTTTTGATTTTGTCTCCGTGACGCATGACTGTTGTTTTTTACTCCGCACCGTGTCAGGAATTGCGAAGTTTAATTATTAATGTGACAAATGTGATAAATGTGATAAATGTGTGACGTGCGAATTCGGACTGGCGCAATCAGCGATCCCATTAGCACATTAGCACACTTGCATATTCGCACATTTACAGGTCGTCTTTGTCTAATCCGAGCTTGCTCAAATCCATTCCGAAATGAAGGCCTCTTTCGCCCAGTACCTGCTCGATTTCTGCGAGTGATTTCTGGCCGAAGTTGCGGAACTTCATCAGGTCTTCCTGCTCGTACTGTACCAGTTCGCTGAGCGAATTGATTTTGGCAGCCTTCAAACAGTTGAAAGCGCGTACAGACAGATCGAGGTCTTCGAGCGGGGTTTTGAGCACCTTGCGCAATTGCAGGGTTTGCTCATCTACCAGGTCTTCTTTCTTCTCTTCCTTGTTATCGAAAGTGATGTTTTCGTCGGTGATGATCATGAGGTGCTGGATCAGGATCCGCGAAGCCTGCTTAACAGCCTCTTCGGGGTGGATGGTACCATCGGTAGCCACTTCCATGATCAGTTTCTCATAGTCGGTCCGCTGTTCAACACGGGTGTTTTCCACCGTGTATTTTACATTTTTGATCGGTGTATAGATAGAGTCGATCGCAATGTATCCGAGCGGCGCATCTTTTTGTTTGTTGTCTTCTGCCGGCACATAACCGCGGCCTTTGCCGATGGTCAGTTCGATGTCCAGTTTGGAAGAAGCATCCATGGTGCAAATCAGCAGGTCGGGGTTCATGATCTGGAAGCTTTGGGTATTCTCCTGGATCAGGCCGGCGTTGAACTCGGTCCTTCCCTTGATATGCAGTGTTATTTTTTCGTTGGTTACGTCGTGATCAACTGTACGCTTGAAACGCACCTGTTTCAGGTTGAGGATGATTTCGGTTACATCCTCGGTTACGCCTTTTATGGTAGCAAATTCATGCTCCACGCCTTCAATCCTGATACCCACAATCGCATACCCTTCCAGCGAGCTTAATAACACCCTGCGTAAAGCGTTACCCACGGTTACGGCATAACCGGGCTCCAGCGGACGGAACTCAAACTGAGCTTCAAAATCGTTTGCTTTCTGCAAAACAATTTTGTCAGGTTTCTGAAAATTTAAAATGGCCATATTTGAAATTTCAAGTTTTGAATGGTTAAACCAGCAGTTGGATTTGATTCAGCATCGTTGTCCGCCCGGCTGACAACGTTCGGACGGGCGTCGCACACTGCATCGGCATCGCCTTTATCAGCCGTGCACCACTCCGATTATTTAGAATACAATTCCACTATCAGTTGTTCCTTGATGTTTTCAGGTACGCTTTCACGTTCGGGGTAGGCGATAAATGTTCCTTCCAGGGTGCTCTCGTTCCAATCTACCCAGTTGAACTTAGGATTCTTTCCCTTGATCTGGCTGGTAACACCGGTAAGGCCCTGTGTTTTTTCTTTCAGTCCTACTACATCGCCCGCTTTCAGCTGGAAGGAAGGCGTATTTACTACCATCCCGTTTACGGTGATGTGTTTATGGCTCACGAGCTGGCGGGCAGCCGGGCGGGAAGGCGCGATACCCATACGGAAAACCGTATTGTCAAGGCGGGCTTCCAGGAGTTTGATCAGGTTTTCACCCGTTACACCTTTACGGCGCAGGGCTTCTTCAAACGTTTTGCGGAACTGCTTTTCGAGTACACCGTAAGTATACTTTGCTTTTTGCTTTTCGCGAAGCTGGAGGGCGTACTCACCCATGGTTTTGCGCTTGCGCTTCTCACCATGTTGCCCGGGAGGGTTGCTGTTTTTGTTCAGCCATTTACCATTACCCAGGATGGGCTCTCCGAAAATGCGGGAAATTTTGGTCTTTGGACCAGTGTAACGTGCCATAGTGTGTTATTCGATTTTTTGATGACGGCGCACAATCGGTAAAAATCTAAAATAAATTGTGCACCCAATTCTAAATATAAGAAGTATGATATTCTGATTTAAGATATTCGATGCATCGCACATCTTACATCTGCAAATCTTATATCTTAAATTCCGTTTATACTCTTCTCTTCTTCGGCGGACGGCAGCCATTGTGCGGCAGCGGGGTCACGTCTTTGATTTGAACGATCTCGATGCCGGATTGTGACAGGGAGCGGATAGCGCCCTCACGACCCGAACCCGGACCTTTTACAAATACATCTACACGCTTCAAACCAGCATCCAGGGCTGTTTTGGCAGCATCCGCAGCAGCCATCTGGGCAGCATAGGGCGTGTTCTTTTTAGAACCACGGAAACCCATTTTACCGGCAGAAGACCAGGAGATGATCTGTCCCTGTTTGTTGGTTAAGCTTACAATAATGTTGTTGAAACTTGCTGAGATGTGGGCATCGCCGTAGGCATCTACCCGAACCACCCTTTTACGGGCGGGTGCTTTTGCGTTAGCTGATTGCTGTTGCGCTTTTGCCATGTTCGTTAAATAGGTAATCTGTTAATAATGATTCCGGCTTTTGACCGAAACCCGAATCACTCCTCCGCCTGCACCTGGTATCTGGCAATGATTCGGTGGGTTGGTGCATATCTGAACTTTGCGTACTTAGTACTGAGTACTTAGTACAAAGACAGGAACAAATTCGTAGAACGCGTACCGGTAGTCTCAGTAACAGGTACTAAGTACCATGTACCGCCGTTACTTCTTCGCAACCTTCTTCTTACCCGCAACCGTCTTACGCTTACCTTTTCTCGTACGGCTGTTGGTACGGGTACGCTGACCACGAACCGGCAGACCTTTACGATGACGGAGGCCACGGTAGCAGGCGATATCCAGCAAACGCTTGATGCTCATCTGCACTTCAGAACGAAGCTGACCTTCTACTTTAAACTCATTGGTGATGATGTTACGGATAGACGTAAGTTCATCATCGTTCCACTGGTTTACTTTCTTGTTTACATCAATTCCAGCTTTGCCCAGAATGTATTTGGCAGTAGATGGACCGATACCATAGATATAGGTGAGGCCAATCTCTCCCCGTTTGTTTTTCGGTAAGTCAACACCGGAAATACGAGCCATATTTGTTGTTTGAATTTTTAAATACTAAAAACGGCAGTTGCAGCCTGACTGCACCCGCATTATCCCTGTCTTTGTTTAAAGCGGGGATTTTTCTTGTTGATTACATACAGCTTGCCTTTCCTTCTCACAATTTTGCACTCGGCGCTGCGCTTTTTAATGGATGCCCTTACTTTCATTTTTTTAGCTTTTAGCTGCCAGCTACTAGCTGCTGGCAATTCTTGACAATCTTTATTTTATTTACTACTAACGGCTAATAGCCAACAGCCAATAGCTTGTTATTTGTAGCGGAAAATAATTCTGCCCCTGCT
>JAGWTK010000179.1 GCA_028876035.1 Bacteroidota bacterium | reverse complement strand
CATGCAGGCAATCCGGACACATATCGAACGAATCCATTCTTGTATGCTCGCGCTCAAAGGGGAGGGCCTTCATTATAGAATAACGCGGACCGCAGTGCAGGCAGGTGGTAAAAGCATAACGGTAGCGCCTGTTCGAAGGATCGTTGATTTCGGCGAGGCAGGACGGACAGGGCGCGCGGTCGGGCGTAATGAGCATGCTGTTGTGCGAAAGACCAGCATGGTGCTGTACTATAGAGAAATCTTCGAATATCGCCGCTGATGAAGGTAGAATTTGCTGATGGGTGATGATGGATTCCGCTGGTGCCTGGCTGAGGAGTTCGTGATAGAATGTTTTCGCGAGTTGGGCTGTTGCATTGAAATAGACATGCACGCCGTCGCTTCCATTAGCAACTGTTCCCCTGATCTGGTGTTTTGCGGCGAGGCTCACCACAAAGGGCCTGAAGCCAACGCCCTGCACCAATCCGCTCAAATGAATATGCCAGGTATTTGTCATGCCGGTGGATTTACGCAGTTACGGGTGTGGGCAGCTTCGATTGAAGCCAGGTATACCAATCCTGCAATCCCTCGCCACTGGTACAACTCAGTTCAACAAAGCGCAGGTTAGGGTTTACCTTGGTGGCGTTGGCCCTGCATTGCTCCATATTGAACGGCACATAGGGCAGGAGGTCGATCTTGTTGATGACACAAACCGTAGAAGAGAGAAACATATCGGGATATTTCAGGGGCTTGTCATCTCCCTCGGTTACGCTGATGATCACCACTCTTTCCTGTTCGCCCAGGTCAAACATGGCCGGACAAACCAGGTTGCCCACGTTCTCGATAAAGAGGACGCTGTTGTCGGCGGGCTTCATGCCTTTGATGGCGTTTTGGATCATGCCCGCATCGAGGTGACAGCCCTTACCGGTATTAATCTGCACCACTTTTGTGCCGGTCGCATGAATGCGATCTGCATCGCGCGTGGTTTGCTGATCCCCTTCTATAACAGCGAAGTCTAACCGGGCTTTAAGATCCCGGAGCGTCCGTTCGAGCAATGATGTTTTGCCTGATCCGGGCGAACTCACGAGGTTAAGGGCAAATATATTTTTTGCTTCGAAGTAACCCCGGTTCCGCTCGGCCAGCAGGTTGTTTTCATGCAGTACATCCCGCTCCACGCTGATGGTTCGTTTGTGGTGCTCATGGGTGTGGGTGGTATCATCGCATCCGCAGGTGGCGCACATATCTTTTAAGTTTTAAGTTCTAAGTTTTAAGTTTTAAGTTGGCTTCTGTGCAGCGTCGCATGTTCTCAGGCAATCTTCGCTAACAGCTAACAGCTAACAGCTAACAGCTAACAGCTAATAGCTAACAGCTAAACTCCGTACCCTCAATTCCTTTCCCTTCGTAATAACAATAAAATGCTCACCGCAGGCGGGACATGCATCGTAGGCATTGTCAATTGGAAAAATTTCGTCGCAACGGCTGCAGCAGGCTTCGCCCTGAATGCGGTTAATGGTTTTCAAGGCCCCGTCCAGTACCGTATTGCGTACTCCTTGTTTCCAGGCTGCATCAAAAGCCTGCATTTCTACCGTGGATAGACAACCGATATCAATTTCTATTTCATCGACGGTTGTCGCCTGTTCACGTTCAGCATATTCACGGGCGATATCAACAATGCTCATTACAATGGATAACTCATGCATGACCACTTATTTACGGGCCCGGCGTTTGTCGGCATACCGCGCTGTCAGCGCCACCGCCAGTACAATACTTAATGATATTATAGCGTGTACGGGCTCACGGAAGTAGTGAATAATGGTGTAACCATCCGTGTCACCATGACCCGGATGCGCGTGACTAATCAATGGGAGCAATAATGCCAGCGTACAAGCGGCGGCCAGTATTTTTTTCATAACAATCGTATTTATTGGTTGCTTAAAAGTACCGGGATGCTGACTGAGCGGGGATGACTTGAATCATAAAAAAGGCTGAATGCCATCATTGAACCCTCTGGATCACCCCAATACTTTTAGGTATCCTAATTCTCCACGCAAAACGAAGCTTATGTCTAACGATGCATTGCCAAAACTTCCGCCTACCTATTACCAGGAAGTGGAAAGGAAAGGCTATTCCCGCCGCGACTTTCTCGGGTTTGTCACCATGATGGCCGCCTTCATGGGTCTTGAAAAATCTGCCATCGGCCAGGTAGTAAAAGCCCTTGAAACAAAACCAAGAGTGCCGGTCATCTGGCTGCATTTCCAGGAATGCACCTGTTGCAGCGAAAGTTTTATCCGGTCTTCTCACCCGATTGTTGCAGATATCCTGCTGGATAAAATCTCCCTCGATTATTCTGAAACCCTGATGGCGGCATCCGGCTTCCAGGCGGAGGCTTCCATGAAAAATACCATGGAGAAATACAAAGGCGAATATATTCTTTGCGTTGAGGGAAGTGTACCCACCGCAGCAGATGGCGTCTACTGTATGATTGGCGGAAAAACCTCCATGCAGATATTGGAAGAAGCTGCTGCCAATGCCAAGGCTGTTATTGCCTGGGGCAGTTGTGCCAGCAATGGATGCGTGCAGTCTGCAAGGCCGAATCCCACCAGTGCAACACCCATTCATAAAGTGCTCAAAGCCGGCGTGCCTTTAATAAAAGTACCAGGTTGTCCGCCCATTGGAGAAGTGATGGCGGGAGTGATCGTTCACCTCGTCACATTTGGCAAGATACCCGAACTCGATCGCCTTGGAAGACCCAAAGCATTTTACAGCAAACGCGTACATGACAGCTGTTACCGCCGGCCTTATTATGATGCTGGTTTATTCGTGGAAAGCTTCGATGACGAGAATGCGAAGAAAGGATATTGTTTGTATAAGGTGGGTTGCAAAGGTCCGTCTACCTACAATGCCTGCGGCGTAATGAAATGGAACAATGGTACGAGTTATCCCATTCAGGCCGGGCACGGTTGCATCGGCTGCAGTGAAGAAAACTATTGGGACAATGGTCGCCTATACGAACGTGCTTCCGCCTTCGCCGGCTTCGGCATTGAGGCCAATGCGGATGATCTCGGCAAAGTGGCACTGGCTGCGACCGGCGTAGCAGTGGCTGCCCATGCGATTGCCACCAATGTGCGCAAGCACAAGCTCATTTTCAACCTGGAAAAAGAAGGAAAGCAGAGCGAAAAAGAACTTGAAAGCTGATACTAACCCCATTCTGCCAAAGCAAAAACTTGCTATATGTCTAAAAGAATCGTAGTTGACCCCATTACCCGCATTGAAGGACACCTGCGGGTGGAGGCCGATATACAGGACGGTAAGATCACGGATGCCTACAGCAGCGGTACGATGGTGCGCCTGCTCGAAGAAATCTTAAAAGGCCGCGATCCGCGGGACGCCTGGGCCTTTGTTGGTCGGGTATGTGGCGTATGTACGTCTGTGCACTCGCTTACGTCCGTGCGTTGCGTGGAAGATGCGCTTGATATCGTAATCCCGCCCAATGCAGAAATGGTGCGCAATATCATGTTCTGCGCGCAGTATATCCATGATCATGTGGTGCATTTCTATCATTTGCACGCGATGGACTGGGTAGATGTGGTGAATGCATTGAAAGCCGATCCGAAAAAAACATCCGAACTCGCACAGAGTATTTCTCATTGGCCTAAAAGCTCCGTAGGATACTTCAGCGATATCCAAACCCGGATAAAGAAATTTGTAGACAGTGGCCAGCTCGGCATCTTCGCCAATGGCTACTGGGGACATCCGGCCTATAAGCTGCCACCCGAAGTGAACCTGATCGGACTTGCGCACAACCTCGAAGCACTCGAATGGCAGAAAGAGATCGTGAAAGTGCATGCTATTTTTGGTGGTAAGAATCCGCACCCGAACTATCTCGTGGGGGGTATGGCCTGTGCCATTGCACTCGATGACGTGAGTGGTATTAATGCAGAGCGGCTGGCGTATGTGGGGCAATTGCTGCAACAGGGGAAGGAATTTGTTGAGCAGGTGTACATACCTGACCTGATGGCCATCGCATCTTTCTACAAGGATTGGGGAGCCATCGGAGGTGGACTTGGCAACTACTTGTGTTATGGTGATCTTCCTGTGAATGGTTACCGCGATATGAGCTCGTATAAATTTCCAAACGGTGCCATCCTCGGAAAAGATATCAGTAAAGTATACGATGTAGATGTACGCAAGGATGAGGAAGTGCAGGAATTCGTTACCCATTCCTGGTATGAATACAAAGAGGGGAAGGAAAAAGGACTGCATCCCTGGAAAGGCGAGAGCAAGATCAATTATACCGGGCCCAAGCCACCTTTTGAACACCTCGACACCACAAAAGAATACAGCTACCTCAAAACGCCGCGCTGGAAAGGACATGCCATGGAAGTGGGTCCGCTCGCCCGCGTGCTGGTAGGGTATGCACGCGGCCGCGAAGATTTCAAAGCGGTCGTTGATAAAGCACTCACTGATTTGAATGTTCCGGTAGAAGCACTGTTCTCTACACTGGGAAGAACGGCTGCCCGCGGACTTGAAAGCGTGCTCGTGGCACAATGGGGACTCGAATTCTACGATAAGCTCCTGCTGAATATCAAAAATGGTGATACGCGCATGGCCGAGATGTCGAAGTTTGAACCATCACACTGGCCGAAAACAGCCATGGGGGTTGGTCATACCGAGGCACCACGCGGCGCCCTGGCACACTGGATAAATATTGCCGATGAAAAGATTGCGAATTACCAGCTGGTCGTTCCTACCACCTGGAATGCCTCGCCACGTGATGCAAAAGGACAGTTGTCTGCTTATGAGTCGTCTTTGCTGAACACACCCGTAGCAGACGAAAGCCAACCTTTGGAGATCATTCGCACCATTCACAGTTTCGACCCCTGCATGGCCTGCAGTGTTCATATTTACGATGAACACGGTAAGCATATCAGCCGCATTAGTGTAGTAGGTGATTAATTCATAAAACTCCGATTATGTCAGATACTGCCGTTCATATCCAGCGTCTCCGCCGCGTATACGTTTGGGAGAAACCGGTGCGCATCTATCACTGGCTAAATGTGCTGGTTTTGCTGGCACTCGTAGTGACCGGTTTTTATATTGCCAATCCGCTGGCATTGCAAAGCCAGCACGAAGCCACCGGCAAATTCACGATGGGCTGGATTCGTTACATTCATTTTGCTGCCGCTTATATTTTCTTTTTTAATTTTCTGTTTCGGATATACTGGGGTTTCGTAGGAAACAAATATGCCAGCTGGCGCCAGTTCTTACCCATCTCCCGGAAGTTTTTTAAGGAGATGTGGTATGTGTTCCGGATGGATATCCTCATGCTCAAAGGCAGGGAACACATGAGTATCGGTCACAATGCCATGGCCGGATTTATCTACTTCTTAACCTTTGTTGTATTCCTCGTACAATGCCTTACTGGTTTTGGTTTGTATGCCTCTACCAGCAGTTGGTGGTTTCCCAAATTGTTTGCCTGGGTACCAGCTATGCTGGGCGGTGATATCCTTACGCGGCAGGTGCACCACTGGGCTATGTGGTTTTTTATTCTGTTTGTGGTGATACACGTCTACCTCGTTTTCTACCACGATTATGTTGAAGGCAGGGGAGAGATGAGCAGTATGGGAGGCGGCTGGAAATTTATCGAAGAAGAAACTTTTACCCGCGGGCACCACCAGACACCCAACCCTGAAAAAGCAAAAGCACAAGATGGGCCAGTCAAATAAAATACTTGTTCTCGGCATCGGTAACTACCTGATGGGGGACGAAGGCATAGGGGTTCACCTCGCAGAGCGTTTACAACAGGAGCTAATGCCCGGAGTAGATGTCGTAGACGGTGGTACCGGGGGCTTTCACCTCCTGGGTCTTTTTGAAGGATACGATACCATTATACTGGCAGATGCAACGCTGGACGATAATCCGCCCGGCACCATCCGGTGTATTCATCCAAGGTTCGCTTCAGACTTTCCTAAGGCAATGAGTACACACGATATCGGTTTGAAAGATATGGTGGGTGCGCTGCAGCTGCTGAATAAAATGCCAAGGATATTCCTGTACGTTGTAAGTATTGAAAGCCTGCAGCAGCAGGGTGTAACACTCACAGCCCCGCTGCAGCACGCGCTTCCTTTGCTTAAAGATATGGTGCTCGACCTGATCAGTTTACTCCAGCACACACCCGAACACGCCCCTGTTTTCGAAGCGGCGCTATGAGTTCACTATGGTGCCTCCGTTCGGATGCAGTGTTTGTCCGGTGATGAACCGGCTTTCTTCCGATGCTAGAAAAACATAGCAAGGCGCTATTTCTACCGGTTGCGCCGGTCTCTCCATTGGAGTATTCTTTCCAAATTCGGCCACCTTCTTTTCATCGAATGAAGAGGGGATCAACGGGGTCCACACAGGACCGGGCGCAACTGCGTTCACGCGGATGCCTTTTTTTACCAGCGACTGCGACAAACTGCACGTATACCCGATAATGGCACCCTTGGTGGAAGAATAGTCAATGAGCACGGGGTTGCCCTTGAAAGCCGTAACCGACGCCGTGTTGATGATCGTACTGCCAGGCTTGAGGTGTGGCAACGCAAATTTTACCAGGTAAAACTGGCTGAAGATATTCGTACGAAAAGTATGTTCCAGTTGTTCTGCGCTGATGTCTTCCACACTATGCTGTTCATATTGAACCGCGGCATTGTTTACGATGATATCTGGTGCGCCAAAATGCCGGATGGTTTTGCGGATGATGGCTGCACAATTATCTTCAACAGAAACATCCATTGACATCAATAGGGGCTTCTTCCCGTAGTCCGCCATGGCTTTGGCAGTTTCTTGTGCATCTTCGTGCTCGTCCAGGTATACAATAACCACTTCTGCACCTTCTTTGGCAAACTGCACAGCTACAGCGCGACCAATACCGCTGTCGCCGCCGGTAACGATGGCCACCTTCTTTTTGAGTCGTCCAAGCCCGGGCTTACCATCATCATATATGGGTTTGGGTTGCATTTCATTTTCTTTTCCCGGTTGCTGATCCTGCTGCTGAACGGGCACCTCTTCAGCAATGCCTTCGCGGTTTGACATAATCTATGTTTTATGTTGAATTGTTATCTGCCTGTGGACAGCCAGAAATCTATCAAACAGGGTGCGCGAAAAACGGCGCGCTCAGCGCGTGTGTTCAGCCTGCAATGATGGGTAAAAGTATGTACATGTTTTGCCTGACTGGTGCAGCGTATACACTCTTAATGCGATTGTAAGGGTGTCGCCCAACTGGCACGATTTGGTAGCTACATAACAAAAACCATGGGCGCTAAATTACTTTCGGTTGTCGCTTGCATCTGTGTTGTTACTGCCTGTAAAGACCGGCCGGGGATGGGCGCTGATACTGGGGTGGACGCCATAAACAAGAAACAGGAAGGGAAAAACGGTGGCGATAGTTCAGTGGCTTTCGCCGGTAAGCTCGACACCATGGGTGTCTTGTTTTTGAAAAGAGAATGGTTGACCTTGCAAACGGATTCCGCGCTTGCGGCCATGGCTGTTCACAAAGCAAGGGGAAAAGCAGTACAGGCACTTGCACAAAATATGTTACAGATGTATCCCGATCGCCGCCGCGAAGTGGAAGGGATTGCCTACCAGTTAAACGTCCCGCTGCAAGCGCACACGCCGGTGGAAATGCCCGACAAGATAACCGGCATGCACGCAGGAAATTTTGATGCGTCGTTTATTTCAACAGTGAAAGCAAGGTTGCAAATGGCAGATACCAGC
>JAGWTK010000178.1 GCA_028876035.1 Bacteroidota bacterium | reverse complement strand
TTTAAAATCGTTAAAGTTGGCGCAGCAGACGGATTTGCTGCAATATTATTATCCACGACTGTGGATAGCGTATCATTGACCATCACATGTGACGCCTCAATCATTTCCTGAATGTTCCTGATGGCCTGCAACGAATCGATCTTGCCCGCAAATGCTCCGCGCGTTGCTACTACCTGTCCGGCAAACTGTACATTGATCACGCTGTAACGATCCATCCCTGCTACTGCTGCCACCTGCTGGTAGAACAATAGCAGACGATGAAACTTCTCAGCATAGTCGGTTCCATCACCAAATAACACCGTATGCCGGCCAACTACGGGAATCAGCTCAAACTCCCGTTGCGGCGTAATATGTACTTGTGCCACCTGCGCAGTCCAGAACGAATCTGCCTGGATGAAAGTCCCCAATTCTTTCACCTGCCTCATCAAAACACTGTCTGCCCCATGCAGAACTTCCTTATCTGAGGGAAAGCCGGTGAATACGGGCAGCCGAACCAGCATCCGGTTGTTCAATGCCAGGCGACGTCCACTACTGTCAATATAAAAACTGTTCTCTCCTGTTGTAAAAACCCTGGCAACCGGCCAGCGTTCTTTGACAGCAACTTTCAGTACCCCGTTGTTATCGAAAAACAGCTCTGCCTGGTCTATCCATTGGTTACGCTGCACTTGTTGCTCCATAGCTTTAAGATCAAACGCAGCAAGGGGTTTCCCTTTTAATGCATTGGCATTTCCGGGTGAAATAATGGCCAGCACATCCTGTTTCGACAAAAAATGATGCGTCCCGTCTCCCTTTAACAATACTTCTACGCCCGTACAGTTCCGGTGGTTTTTGGTACTGATGGCCGCTATAATCAGCACAAGCAGTCCTGCCGCCAGGCCCAGGCCCAGGGAAAACAACAGTATCTTCTTTATGCTGAGTCTCGCACTCATGCTTTTGTCAATATATTTTTTATAACAGGCACCAGGGCATCGATATCGCCGGCACCCGCCGTAATCAATACCTCGGGCATCCCGTTTTGCAAACCTGGCAGGAATTGCTGCTGCAAAAACCGAATCAATGCATCTTTATCCAATACTTGCCTGGCCGGCAATTTCATTTTGTCCAATATCAGCTGGCTGCTTACGCCCTCTATCGGCAGCTCACGGGCGGGGTAGATGGGTAATAACAGCACCTCATCCGCCAAATCCAGGCTTTCCGCAAAATCATCGGTCAAATCACGGGTACGTGAATACAAATGCGGTTGAAAAATAACGGTACATTTCTTACCGCTGAACAATGCTTTCGCTCCTGAGATCAATGCTTTTAATTCGGTGGGATGATGGGCATAGTCGTCAATAAAAATAACCGGACTCGTCGCGAATCCCTGCAGCGGGGGGATGATGTATTCAAACCTCCGCTTCACACCCTTGAAATCAGCCAGTGCTTTCCGGATGGCATCGTGATCAATTCCCAGTAAATGGGCAATTGCAACAGCTACCACGGCATTCTCCACATTGTGCATACCTCCCATGTGCAGCACCAGTCCGCCAAGCCGACTGTCCTTTGTTATCAAATCGAACCGATAGCCCCCGTTTTCCATAACTACATTCGCGGCATAGATATCGGCTGAACTGTTCTGCCGGCTGTAGGTCAGGTGTGTATCGGCCACCAGTTCCTGTCCTCTTTTCAATCCGAACCTGCTCAACAGCGTACCTCCTTTCTTTACCCGCGCAGCAAAAGCTATAAATGCTTCCTGCATCGCTTCTTCGGTTCCATAAATGTCCAGGTGATCCGGATCCATGGAGCTGATTACGGCAATGTCCGGACTTAACCGAAGAAAGCTTCGATCATATTCATCTGCTTCAATCACGCTCACGTTCCTGGAATCACTCCAAAAATTCGTATCATAATTTCCGGAGATACCACCCAAAAAGGCATTACAGCCATACCCGGTAGCCCGAAGCAGGTGAGCTACCATGGTGGTCGTGGTGGTTTTCCCGTGGGTACCGCCGATGCATATGTTAAACGATCCGTTGCTTATCAAACCGAGTACTTCGCTTCGTTTCAGCAGAGGATAGCCCTTGTCTTTGCACAACTGCCATTCACGGTGATCCTTTGGAACCGCGGGCGTATACACCACCAATTGCACCATCTCCGGAACCATCGATGGATTGTCATCGAAGTGCACCTTTACACCTTCCTTCTCCAGCTGCGCCGTTAATGGAGTAGCCGTTTTATCGTATCCCGCTACGGTAAATCCCCTCGACACAAAGTACCGGGCCAGGGCACTCATACCAATACCTCCAACGCCAATGAAATAAATCGGGCCGGCTGAGGGGTGCAGTTCATTAATGGTGCGTATGGTTGTCGTTTCGTTCAATGCCGTTTGCTCAGTTTTTAATGATAGTTTCCAGTATCAGCTGTGCTATTTTTTTATCAGCGTCTGCCACTGCCAGCTTGCTGATGTTTTTACTCAATCGATCGCATTGTTCTGCATCGCTCAGCAGACTAAGTAAGGTGGGCACCAGTTTTTGCGCTGCCTCGCTGTCTTTTACGAGAATGCCTGCCTGCCGATCGACCAGGTGTTGTGCATTTACCGTTTGGTGATCTTCCGCTGCAAATGGATAGGGTACAAACACCACTGGCTTCCCTGCAACACAGAGTTCAGCTATCGACATTGCACCAGACCTGGATACTACCGCATCGGCCACAGCATAGGCCTGCTCCATCTCTCGGAGAAAATCGCTCACCCAAATACCACTCCGTCCTGCAGTTTGTTCTTTAGCGGTGGCCAGGTAGGGCTTCCCTGTTTGCCAGACCAGTTGCAGGTCCGACGCAACAATTTTATCGATGCCTGCACCTATCGCTTCGTTGATGCCTTTTGCACCCAGGCTGCCGCCAGTTACAAACACCGTCTTTTTTGACTCGTCCAGCCCAAAAAAGCGAATGGCGGCTGCCCTGCTCACTTTGCTTTCAACAATATTGCTTCGTACAGGGTTACCTGTTATAACAATCCGATCTGCAGGGAAGAACTTTTCCATGCCATCACTTGATACAAAAATCTTTGTAGCCTTGCCAGCCAGCATCTTGTTCGATTTACCTGCGAAAGAATTGCTCTCATGAATAAAACTCGGGATGCCTTTTGATTGCGCAAACTTCAGCACCGGGAAGGTTGAATACCCTCCCACTCCAATGACAGCATCGGGCATGAAATCGGCCATAATTGCGCGTACCTGGAAATAGCTTTTGATCAGTTTAAAAGGAAGGCTGATATTTTTCAGCAAAGAACTCCTGTTGAATCCTGCTATATCAATCCCTTTAATATCGAAACCCGCCTGCGGCACTTTTTCCATTTCCATCTTACCCTTTGCTCCAACGAATAAAATATCGACAGCAGGTTGCAATGCTTTCAATGCATTGGCAATGGCTACCGCCGGGAAGATATGCCCCCCGGTACCACCTCCTGCTATGATAATTTTCTCAGGCATCTGCTATTTCTTCGTTTTCTTCTTTTTCCTGTTCTGCCAGTACCGCCTTCCCTTCGATCTGTTCTACGTTACTAGCGACACTCAATATTATCCCGATCGCAATGCAGGTAAAGATGAATGAACTTCCACCCATGCTCACCAGCGGAAGGGTCACTCCTGTTACGGGAAACAGGTTTACATTCACTGCCATGTTTGCAAGTGCCTGAATTACCAGGGTGAAGCTGAGTGCCAGCGCCAGAAATGCCCCAAATGCATAGGGGCATCGCCTGAATATCCGGATACAGCGATAGAGGAAGACCAGGTAGATAAATGTTATAAATACTCCTCCCGCCAGCCCATACTCTTCAATGATGATCGCAAAAATGAAATCGCTGTAAGGATGCGGAAGAAAATTTCGTTGTTGACTATTGCCCGGTCCCGCGCCCATCCAACCGCCTTTCGCTATCGCGATCTTTGCCTGGTTCACCTGGTAATTGTCGTCATCATCGGCATCAACACCGCCGTAGATAAAATTCTCTACCCGGTTGATCCAGGTGTTCACGCGCACAAGCAGCCGGCTATGGCTTTCGGACTTTACAATTTCCCCGTTGTTTTTGTGGTGGTTGATAACAGCTGCACCCACCAATAATGTTACGGGTATAAGCGCAATGGCCACCACCAGCAGGAGGTGTTTCACGCTTACACGGCCGATGAACATAATCAGCATGCTGGTCGCGCCGATTAAGAGGGCAGTTGACAGGTTTGCCGGCGCGATCAACACGCATATAACGGCTACCGGAATTATAATCGGCAAAAATCCCTGCTTAAAGTCTTTTATCACGTCCTGCTTCTTACTCAGCAGCCGGCTCATGTACATAAATAAGGCCAGCTTGGCCAGATCTGAGGTTTGCACCGTCATTTGAATGATCGGCAGGCGAATCCAGCGACTTCCTTCGTTCAGCTTTACGCCGAAGAACAGCGTGTAGACCAGCAATGGAACCGATACAAGAAATAACAACCTGGCTACCTGAGAGTATATTTTATAATTGACTTTGTGCAGGAAGTAAATGATCATCACGCCAATGGCGATAAACACCACCTGTTTGAACAGGTACGATTCATTGCTTTTGCTAAGCCGATAGGCAAGCGTTCCGGTACTGCTATACACCACCAGCAGCGACACGAGGGCCAGCACCACTACGGCTGCCCAGATCACTTTGTCACCCCGCGTCTTCTGACTCAGGCTGCCAAACGGATTCTTCTCTATGGTTGCTGCGTCTTTCATATTAGCTGTTGGCTATTGGCCTTTAGCTATTGGCTAAAACCCTTGAACCGAATGCATATATTTATACCTATCGTTACTACCTATTGCTACTGACTACCGACTATGGACTACGGACTATCGACTACTTTACAGCTCCCTCACCGCTTCTTTAAACTGCCTTCCCCGATCCTCGTAATTCTTGAAAAGATCAAAGCTGGCACAGGCCGGGCTCAGTAACACCACATCTCCTTTCTCCGCAAAATGAAAAGCAGCCTTCACAGCTTCCGCGGCGCTGCCGGTGTTGACCATCAGCTCTACAGTTTTGCCAAAGGCCTCATGAATTTTGCGGTTATCAGTGCCCATACAAACGATGGCTTTTACTTTTTCCTTTACCAAATCTGCCAGCAATGAATAATCATTTCCCTTATCTACTCCGCCCAAAATCAGGATAACTGGTTTCTCCATGCTTTCAAGGGCATACCAGGTGCTGTTTACATTGGTCGCTTTGCTGTCATTGATAAATTCGACACCCCGAACGGTCGAAACATGTTCCATCCGGTGCTCAAGGGTTTCAAATGACTCAATCGCTTCCCGAATCTTATCCTTGCGTAACCCGATCGTTACCGCTGCGATACCTGCTGCCATGGTGTTATACTGGTTGTGTTTTCCCTTCAGTGCGAAATCATAAATGCTCATGGTCACACGCTCGTTGTTCGCTTCAATCGTCATCTGTCCGTTTTTAATAAATCCACCTTTGCCGGGTTGCTGTTGCATGGTAAATGGTAATGGGTTTGAATAAATGGCCTGTTTACTGTAATACTGCATGGTCACCGGGTCATCTGCACAATAGATGAAATAGTCGGTAGCCAGCTGGTTCATCGTGATCCGGAACTTGCTTGCTATATAATTTTCAAACTTGTAATCATAGCGGTCGAGGTGGTCTTCCGTGATATTGGTTAATATGGCGACATCAGGTCGGAAGGTTTTGATATCATCGAGCTGAAAAGAACTAATCTCAGCGATGTACCAGGGTTTTGGATCTTCTGCTACCTGTTTGGCGAACGAGTAACCGATATTCCCCACCAGTGCCGCGTCCAGCCCGGCATGCCGGCAGATATGGTACAGCAGCGAGGTGGTCGTGGTTTTTCCGTTACTACCTGTGATCGCTACAATCCGGCTATCGCCTTTGTAACGAAAGGCCAGCTCCACTTCACTGATAATCGGGATACCCTTTGCCCGGATCTTTTTCACGAGATCGTTCTTTTCGGGGATACCAGGACTCTTCACCACTTCATCCGCTACCAGCACCTTCGCCTCAGTATGGCCACCGTCCTCGTAGTCGATTCCCTTTTCCTCCAGTTCACCCCGGTAAGCAGGTTTTAATGAGCCGCTGTCGGACAGAAACACGCTAAAGCCATTCTGCTTTGCGAGTATGGCTGCGCCGACACCGCTTTCGCCTCCGCCCAGTATTACCATTCGTTTAGCCATGCCTGTTACCGTTGTTCATTCGCCGTTAAAAAACGGATAGGGGGTTTTTCAATAGTTTAAATTTTGCGGCGTCGCAAAGACTTTCCGGAGTAGGGTTGCTTTTCATTGGTTGGATCGGTTGCCGTGGTTTTTCAGCAATATGTTCAAGGAGCCTTATCTTATTTTCAGGGTCACGATGGAAAGCACCACGCAAAGGATGGTGACAATCCAAAACCGTGTTACAATCTTCGATTCGTGATAACCCAGCTTCTGGTAATGATGGTGCAGGGGGCTCATCAGGAAGATCCTTCGCCCTTCACCATACTTCTTCTTCGTGTATTTGAAATAACTCACCTGCAGTGTTACACTTAAAATTTCTACCAGGAATACACCGCAGAAGATGGGTATCAACAACTCCTTTCTTACCATGATGGCCAGTGCAGCGATAATGCCGCCAAGCGTCAAGCTTCCCGTATCGCCCATAAAAACCTGGGCGGGGTAAGCATTGTACCAGAGGAAACCGATACAGGCACCCACCATCGCTGCAATAAAAATGGACAGTTCGCCGAGGTTGGGGATGTACATGATATTGAGATAATCTGCCACGCGGATATTTCCGCTGGCATAAGCGAACACGGCCAGGCAGATACCGATAATGGCCGATACGCCAGTCGCCAAACCATCAATACCGTCTGTGATATTTGCTCCGTTCGACACTGCCGTAATGATAAAAATCACGATGATCGTATACAATATCCAGGTATAGCCGCGTAATGCTTCCGGCAGCAGCTTGGAATAATTGAATTCATGCGACTTTACAAAAGGAATGGTGGTAACAGGCGCCTGCGATTTAACGAAGATGCGGTCACGACCATCCTGGCGGAAATGAATCGTATCCTTCGTTGTTATCATCGCCGGGTCACCGGTGTATTCGCGAAACGCTTTCGTATTGTCATTAAAGGTGAGCGTTAACCCGATAATCAATCCCAAGCCCACCTGACCCATTATTTTAAACCACCCGGCCAGTCCGTCCTTATCACCTTTTTTATAATTCACCCCCTGTTGTTGCGCCAATCGTTTGGCCCGAAGCTTCAGGTAGTCGTCGATAAACCCAACGATACCCAACCAGATGGTCGCCAGGATCATTAGTCGTATATACGCTTTGTTCAGGTTGGCGAGCAATAGCGTTGGAATAAGAATGCCCGCAATGATGATCAATCCGCCCATGGTAGGCGTTCCTTTTTTTTGCTGCTCACCTGCCAGCCCAAGATCTCTCACGGTTTCGCCTACCTGCTTTTTCTTGAGGAAATTGATCAGGCGCTTGCCATACACCGATGTAATCGCCAGTGACAACAAAACCGCCAGCAACACCCGGAAAGTGATGAATTGGAACAAGGCACCACCCGGCATTTTGATGCTGTGCTGTTTGAACCATTCGAATAAGTGATAAAGCATATTTCCCGGATTAGCTGGTTGTTATTTGTTCAAAAGATTAAATGCACTTACCAATTCTTCCTTGTCATCGAAATGCTGGCGCACACCTTTCACTTC
>JAGWTK010000177.1 GCA_028876035.1 Bacteroidota bacterium | reverse complement strand
TACCAGGGCGAGCACCATCATTACAACAAAAACCAGGTCTACTATCATGTGTTATTTTGCCATGAGTTCTTTCACAATGGCACCAATGGTCTTTCCATCGGCCTGGCCAGCCAGCTGTTTGGTAGCCACCCCCATCACCTTGCCCATATCGGCCGCTGATTGCGCACCGGTATCTGCGATAATTTTGGCCAGGATCACTTTTAACGCTGCTGCATCCAGTTGTTTGGGCAGAAATTTTTCAATAACAGCAATTTCCTCCTCCTCTTTTTGCGCCAGGTCGGGGCGGTTTTGCTGCTGGTAGATCTGTAATGAATCTTTGCGTTGCTTCACCAGCTTTTGCAACAGCTTTGGTTCATCCGCTGGTTTCAATTCGCCCCCTGCGCCTTCGGCAGTTTTTGCGATAATAATAGCCGCTTTAATGGCACGCAAACCGCGAAGCCCGGCTTCATCTTTCGCTTTCATGGCATCTTTCATGGCTGCCATAACCTGTTGTTCGAGACTCATGCTTGTATTTTTCGGCGTTTACATTTTATTTTCTTTCAGTTGCTGATCCCTGAACTTTTTGTAGAAATCGGCAGCAAAGGTTTTTATATCGCCTACCAGTTCGGTGTTCTTGGTGGCTCTCTGGAAGGTATCGGCCATTGTCATAAAGGTTTGATAGTAAAAGTCGGCCATTTCGTCTACCATCATCTGTTTTGTCCATAGATCAATCCGGAGCGCTGCTTTTTCCGCGCTGTCCCAAAAAGAAACCATCATAGCCTTTGCCTGCTGCGCCTCTTCCGCGGTACTGTCGGTTGCACGCCAGTTGATTTCCTGCGGTACTTTCTGATCATCCAGTACTACCTCAACGGTGATTGTCGATTTTGTCATGCTAAAAATATGAGGCGCAAAGTTAGCCATTTTCCCTTGCGGGTATGCTTAGTTGCTGCCATAGGGTTTGGAGCATGGCCGACCATCCATCCGTTTGTACGGGAGCAGGTGCAAGCGCCCTGAGCTTTTGTTCGTCGCGGTACACTGCAATCATGGCTGTGGAAAAAGCTTCGTTTATTTCTCCTGCGGCTACCCATTCTGCCCTTGCAGCAGTGGCCCGGTTAACGCTGCTGTCTGCGGCAATCAGCGCCTTCCCCCATTGCGTGGCAGCATAGCAGCCAAGGGGGAACCCACTGGTGGAAGGATATACAAGCGCATAGGCCGCGGCAACCAGCTTCGTCACTTCTTCGAGGGGCAGGTTTCTAAGTATGATCACATCCTGCCGGTATTTATAGGACTCAAGTTTTTCGGCCAATACGTTGGTGTCCTGGCTGGCATATCCTGTTAGCACCAGCTGCATATTGGATTGCTGCCATTTTTTAAAAACTGAAAATGCTTTGAGCAGGTCTATCACCCCGCCCGATTCACCCAGCACACCCACATAGAGGAAAAACGACTTACCCGCTGTATACTGTGTTTTAATACTTTCTTCGGCAGTCCAGCTGAGTGGCTGTGCAACGCCGGGTAGCACAACGGGTAAGCCTGCATCGCCAAAATGAAAGTTGCCCGCCGGTACAACAGGGCCTTTGACACCGTTAACGGAATCAATGGACCAGTTTCCGGCAACTGAACCGGGGTAAATCAATCGCGCTGCTCCCAGTGACTTCGCCCTTCGAATCAGCCGGTAACGATCCAGCCAGGCGATACCGGTCTTTCCGAGCCGGCTGAAGGAGGCATTGGGCAGGTTATTGAGCAGCGAATCCGGTGATGTGAAAACAAAAGTATCGGAAGGACGGGCCATGACCAGTCGCGCAAGTACCAAACTGGTATAAACACCAAGCATGGGATCGTCTTTGTACGATTGATTTTGATCTATAAATACGTTCATAGTCAACGAATTTTACAAAGGTACACAGCAGGGCGCACTGGTTTTAAATTGTTTATCTGCAGCAACCGGTTTTGCAGAAAATACGGTGTGATAAAACGAGTATTAACCCGTTGTACCAGCATAATGTTTGGAGTAGTTTTGAAACAGACATCCGTAATCCGATCATCCAATAACTACTCTATGAAAAACATTTACACCAAATCGTTTTTTCTATTCAACCTGTTCCTATTGGTGTTGTATATGCCGCAACAGGCACAGTGCTTATGTTCCGGTGGTATCCCGGCAACACCCATATCGCAAACGGTTACGATTCCACCTACCACCATCAGTACACTTAATTTCACCTTCCAGCAGTTCGATCCATCCCTGGGAACCCTGAATTGCGTTCGCGTGTACGACACCATCACGGGTCTGTCTACCACAGGTGCACGCAATACGGGTCCCGACTCGACCGACTTCTTATTCTTGTTGTCATTGACCAATAAGGTGAGCGGACCAGGCTTCTCTATCACCAAGCCTTTCAGTCAAACCTACGGTTATGATCGGCTGGCTCCGTATGGCGATCCCCTGCTGGGTGATTCGATCACCTATGGCCCAACGAATATCATTACTACACCCACCGGAACAGCTTCTACAACCGGAAATGCTGCTTACCTCGGTGTGGGTACGGTGAACATTACTTATTCTATCAATGGCGGTATGATCACCCAGGATGGCGGTTCAAACTACAAATCGTCGGTTTCAACTACCATCGGCGGAACGATTCGCCTGATTTATTATTACTGTCCGTCTGCCCTCCTGGCCAGCGGTCTGCAAAATTTCACCGCACTGAAAACAGGCCGTAATATCCTGCTGAAATGGGATGCACAAAACAGTGCTGCCATTAACAACTTTGAAGTTGAATACAGCATTGACGGAACAAATTTTACCAGTGTTGCCAACATTGCATCTGATCACAGCAGCAGCAACCGCAATTACAGCTACAATTATATGCTGAACGGGAACAGCAGCGGCTTTGTGTATTTCCGCATCAAACAATCGACCAATGCCGATCAGTATAGCTATTCGCCCGTTCAGAAAGTTAGTTTGACGAGCCAGAACAACAGCGGCGTAAGCATCTACCCCAACCCGGTAGCCACCAGCATGACCCTCAATTTCGAGCGACCCGTAAATGGTAACTATTCGATTGAACTGCTGAGTGCATCCGGACAGGTCGTATACAGCCGTAAGCTGACACTTAATAATGCCAGCAGCCTGCCGGTTAATTTTAATTCGAAACCTGCGCCCGGACTGTATTTTGCCCGACTCACCAATACCAGCAGCAAGGAGCAAACCCTGGCCCGACTCATCATTCGCTAACCATTAACCATAAAACAACCCATTCAGTAACCGGTCCTTGCGACCGGTTCTTTTTTGCCTGCCGGGGACCAGGGATTTTTCCTTTGCCGGGTGGACAGCTTTCGCTATTTTTGAGCACCAGCTCTCTACAGGCCCGTTTTGTACTATTAAAGGAGTAATATCTTCAGCAATTAAACGTTCACTTCTTTACCCAGGCAAGCCGCAGACAGCATATAATTTTAGCACCGGTTTTATCCAAAGCAAATATGGAATACAATACTACCAGGAACTACCTCGTGATGCGTGAATATGGTCGCCATATCCAGAAGATGGTAGAATACCTGCTGACTATCGAAGACAAAGAAAAAAGGCAGCGCAATGCTATGGCGATGATTGAACTGATGGGATTCCTGAATCCGCACCTGAAAAACGTGGAAGACTTCCGGCATAAACTCTGGGATCACCTGTTTTTGATCTCCGATTTTAAACTGGACGTTGAATCACCCTATCCCATCCCCACCCGCGAAACATTGCGCACCAGGCCCGAACGCCTGCGCTATCCAAAGCGTTATCCAAAATTCTCTCACCTGGGTAAAAACCTGGAAGCTGTTATCAATAAAGGACTGGCGGAAGAGAACCCCGAGAAAAAACTGGGCTTCGCCAATGCGGTGGCCTATTACATGAAGCTTGCCTATAACAACTGGCACAAAGAGCAGGTACACGATGATGCCATTCAAAGTGAGCTCTCGAGCATTACGCAGGGACAGCTTGAATTTACCAATACACCGCATGTAAAAGCGTTCCGCAACAACGAAGGGCGCGACAACAGGGGCAATGGTGGCAACTATGGCGATTTCAGGGGTAAACGCAACCAGAAATTCCAGCAGCGCAACAATGGTGGCGGCAACCGCAACAACCAAAACAATGGCGGCAACCGCAACAATGGTGGCAATAACCAAAACAACAACAAGTTCAACAACCGCAAGCGGTTCAACTAAATAATTTACGCTTTGTATTAAAGGCTGTTCATCCCCATGATCAGCCTTTTTGTTTTATCATTGCAGCCACAAGTACGTCACGGTATGAATGCTTTCGAAGTAATCGGTGGAAAAAAATTACAAGGTGCAATCACCCCCCAGGGCGCAAAAAACGAGGCGCTGCAAATCATCAGTGCCGTCCTGCTCACCCCGGAAAAAGTGACCATCTCCAATATCCCCGACATTGTAGATGTGAATTTGCTCATAGAATTATTGGGTGAGATGGGCGTCGGAACGGAACGCATCAGCCGTGATACCTGCATCTTCGAAGCGAAGAACGTGAATACTGATTACCTCAACAGCGAAGACTACCGGAAGAAGAGCAGCCGTTTGCGCGGGTCTGTGATGCTGGCCGGGCCAATGCTGGCGCGATTTAAAAAAGCATTCATTTCAAAACCCGGTGGCGATAAAATCGGGCGGCGGCGGCTTGATACCCATATCATCGGATTCGAAAAGCTTGGCGCAGCTTTTAACTATGAGTCGGAACAAAGTGTGTTTGTCCTGGACGGGCGCCGGATGAAAGGAACGTATATCCTGCTCGACGAGCCTTCGGTTACCGGTACAGCGAATATTGTGATGGCAGCGTGTATGACGCCTGGTACCACCACCATTTACAATGCAGCCTGCGAACCCTATCTCCAGCAGCTTTGCAAAATGCTCAACCGCATGGGTGCCCGTATCACCGGTATTGGCAGCAACATGCTTAGCATTGAAGGTGTGGATTACCTTGGTGGCACCGAACACCGCATGTTACCGGATATGATCGAAGTAGGCTCTTTCATCGGGCTGGCGGCCATGACGCAAAGTGCGATCACCATCAAAAACGCCGGTATTGAACACCTCGGTGTCATCCCCGATAAATTCAAACAGCTGGGCATCGCGATGGAATTTGCCGGCGACGATATTATTATTCCCGCGCAGGACCTATACGAAATACAAACTTTTCTCGACGGCTCGGTGCTCACGATCTACGATCATCCCTGGCCTGGTTTTACGCCCGACCTGCTCAGCATTGTGCTGGTGGTAGCCACGCAGGCAAAGGGGTCAGTATTGGTACATCAAAAGATGTTTGAAAGCCGGCTTTTCTTTACCGACAAATTGATCGACATGGGCGCGCAGATCATACTTTGTGATCCGCACCGCGCCGCTGTCATTGGCCTTGCCCGGGAGCAAAACCTGCGCGGCATTACGATGAGCAGTCCGGATATCCGCGCTGGTGTAGCCTTGCTGATTGCTGCGCTCAGTGCCGAGGGCCGCAGTGTAATCCAAAACATCGAGCAAATCGATCGTGGCTACCAGCAAATCGATACACGCCTGCAGCAACTCGGCGCCGCTATCAGGCGCATCAACGCATAAAAATGACAAGTCCCGCACATAAAATTATTATCATTACCGCGCCTTCAGGAGCAGGCAAAACTTCCATTACCCGGCGCTTGTTGCAGCGGTTCCCGCAATTGTCCTTTTCCATTTCTGCGGCTACACGCGAGCCGAGGGGACAGGAGCGCAATGGCATCGATTATTACTTCATGAGCACACAATCCTTCCAGCAAAAGATCCAGGAGAATGCGTTCGTGGAATGGGAAATGGTGTATGAGGGAAAATATTACGGTACACTAAAGAGCGAACTCAACCGCATCTGGAACAACCAGCAGGTGCCGGTGCTGGACATCGACGTAAAGGGAGCCATCCATGTGCAACAGCAATACGCTCCCGGCGAAACGCTGTCGATTTTTATTGAACCACCCAGCGTTGATGAACTCAGGAAGCGGCTTGAAGGCAGGGGCACCGAAACACCTGAAAACCTGCAGGCCCGCCTGAACAAAGCCGCGTTTGAAATCTCTTTCAAGCAACATTTCGATACCATCGTGGTCAATGACGAGCTCGAAAGGGCATGTGCCGAAGCTATCTCCATCGTTGGTAATTTCATAGGCGTAAAGCCGTAATTTTCCGATAGTTATCTTCTGCTTTTTAGCTACATTCGTAGTATGTATGTGAATATTGGAACGGCGGCTGGCATTGTGGTATCCATCATCCTGATTGGTTTTTTCGCGGGTGTGCAGGTCGCATTCGTGAATGTGAACCGCCTTACCATCGAACTTAAAAAGAAACAGGGCAAGAGTGGTAGCATCCTTTTGTCCCGGCTCATTTCTTCTCCTACCCGTTTTTGGGGCACCACCCTCATCGGATATAATATTTGCCTGGTTGCTTATGGCTTGTTGGTAGGTGCGATGCTTTTTCCCCTCTGGAACTGGATGATTACCCGCTGGCACGCACCTGCGGCTTATGTACATTTCCTTAAACTAATTTTCGAAACACTGGTATCCACCGCTCTCATCCTGGTGGTGGGGGAATTTATCCCACGGGCGGTATGGCGGTCGAAGAGTGAGTTGTTGTTAAACGGATTGATTAGTCGTATCGTCAACTTTTTTTACCAGCTCTTTCACCCCATTGCGCATTTCTTTGTAAAACTCTCGGCCTGGATCCTGCGATACCTGTTTAATGTGCGGGTAGATGACAACAAAGACGCATTTACCAGGGCCGATCTCGAACATTTCTTTCACCAGAACCACGATATGGGTGATGATACCAAAGAATTGAATACGGAGTTGTTCGAGAACGCCCTATCGCTGCCCAATATCAAGATTCGGCAGTGCCTGGTACCGCGCAAAGAAATCATCGGCATTGATATCAGTACCGATGTTGAAACCGCCCGCAAAAAATTTGTGAGCACCCAGCTCAGCAAACTGCTGGTTTTCGAGGGAAATATCGATCACATCGTAGGGTATGTGCACCAGCTCGATTTATTCAAACAACCTGGTTCGCTGCAAAATATTTTGCTGGCTATCCCTGCAGTTCCTGAAAGCATGAGTGTGACGGACCTGATCAACAAATTCTCCCGCGATCGCAAGAGTATTGCCTGGGTGGTAGACGAGTTTGGTGGTACGGCAGGGATTGTTACCATGGAAGACCTGCTGGAAGAAATCTTTGGTGAGATACGTGATGAATACGATACCGAAGAATTTGAAGAAAAGAAGATTGGGGAAGATGAATACCTGTTCAGCGGCCGGCTGGAACTTGACTACCTCAACGAAAAATACGACCTGGAACTGAAAGCCGATGAAGCCGAAACCCTGTCGGGCTTTATCATCGCCGAATATGAAAAAATTCCAAGGGTAAAAGAAAGAATCATTATTGGCGATTACGAATTTGAAATCCTGGCGGTGAGCGATACCCGCATTGAAATGGTGCGGCTGAAAGTGCTCAAATAAGCCCTTATTATTCCTGAAAACTCCTTGTTAAATGCCGCTTTGCTCCGCGTTTTCCTGTTAAATTTGCACCTCCTGAACATCATGGCACTTTTTAAAAGAAATAACCCCGATAGCGAAAACGCGGAAATGTCATTTATCGATCACCTGGAGGCGCTTCGGTGGCACCTGGTGCGTTCGGTCATTGCGGTGGTGGTGGGCGCCATCATTATTTTCGTATACGCAAAAGAGGTAGTCAGTAATATTATCATGGGTCCGGCCCGGCCCG
>JAGWTK010000176.1 GCA_028876035.1 Bacteroidota bacterium | reverse complement strand
CTGTTGTTAGTTGACGGGGTTTACGCCCTAACCTGTAATTTTAAGATTGAAAATGAAACGTATGTCATTCAGAGCCCTGACGCTGTTTACCACCTTGATTACCCTGTCGCTGATTTCAGCAGCACAGTCGCCCAGAATCGTGTACTCCGAACCCGAAAGAGAAGACAGCCGCAGGACCACGTTCGAGATAATAGGAAAGATGAACGGGCGCTTTCTTATTTATAAATCCAACCACAACGAAGATGCGATTTGTCTCTACGACAATGATATGAAATTGCAGGACCGGGTAAAACTCGAGTTTACGCCAGACCAACAACTGATAAATGTGGACTTTGTAGCCTACCCCGACTTTCTGTATGTCATCTACGAATACGAAAAACGCGGGATTGTCCACTGCATGGCTGCCAAGCTCGACGCCAATGCAAAACTGATGATGGATCCGATACAGCTTGACACTACGCAGGTAGGGTTTGCAGGCAATAACAAAGTGTATACGGTCATCAACAGCGACGACAAGAACAATATCATGGTCTTTAAGATCAATAACCGCGATCGCGACAATTTTGTATTTACCACGCTGCTCTATGATAAAGACCTGCAACTGCGCGGACAAAAAGACCGCATCAGCATGCCGATGGAAGAGCGCAACGATTTTTTTACCGATTTCCTGCTGACCAATGACGGTGAACTGGTATTCGGGAAGTTTGTGAAGATGAATTCCAACGACTATATCTCCAAATTGTCAATGGTTGTTAAACCACCGGATTCAGCCAGGTTCAACATCACCAATATTGAACTGAATGGAAAAATACTCGACGAGATAAAAATCAAGGCGGATAATACCAATAAGCGCATCCTGCTCAATTCATTTTATTACAAACAAAAGCGAGGCAATATTGAAGGTCTTTACTCACTGGTCTGGGACAAGGCCACCAATCAAACCATCCGCGCCAATAGTTTTGTTTTCAGTGAAGACATGCGCGCGAATGCCAAGGGTGAAGATGCATCCGTGAAGGCAGCCTTTGACGACTTTTTTATTAAGAACATTATTATCCGGAGAGATGGCGGCTATTTGCTGGTAACAGAATCAGAATACAATGTAACCCGGGGCAATCCGTTTAATCGCTGGGATTACATGGGAGGATTCGGCAACCCCTGGTATCCTATGGGCGGCTACTATTACTATCCGCCCAATGGTTATTGGGGCAATCCCTGGAACCGCTGGAATTCGATGCAGAATACGCGGTACAATGCGGACAATATCATGCTTATTTCGGTGAAGAAAGATGGTGGGGTAGACTGGTCGAACGTCATCCCCAAAAGCCAGTTCGACGATGAAAGTGATAACCTGGTGTCTTTCCTCCTGGTGAATACCGGTACCGACATTCATTTCCTTTTTAACCTGAGAGAAAAGGCCAGTATCGTAATGCTGAACGATCAAAGCGTGGCCGCCGACGGGCATATCAGCCGCAATCCTACAATCAAAGACCTCGATCGGGGCTACCAGTTTATGACCCGTTCCGGAAAACAGGTATCTTCATGGCAGGTTATTGTGCCATGTCTGATTCGGAACTATCTTTGTTTCGCCAGGCTTGAGTATTAGGTCACGCACCAAAACCCATTAATTTGATCGGCATTTTCAAACAGAAAAACCAGGGAAATGCACTGATACTGCTGCTGTATGCCCTCGCACTGAAATTCCCCTTTTTCCTGCATCCGGAAAAGTATGTTGTGAATGAGGGAGATAACTACATCTATAATATTCTTGTTGGCTTTATCGACTCTCTCAGCGGAGGGTCACCCCTCGTGTACGCGGTGCTTGCCTTCCTCCTGCTTTTTATGCAGGCTACTTTGTTAAACCGCATCAGCAACTCTCTCAAGCTCTTGCCCAGGTCGAATTTTTTAGTGGGGATGTCCTATATCCTTGTCACTTCCCTGGTGCACGAATGGAACCTGTTTTCTGCACCGCTGGTAGTGAATTCATTGCTCGTGTGGATTTATTACCGGCTAACCAATCTCTACAACAACAACAACCCTAAGACGGCTATTTTCAATGTGAGCATGCTGGTTGGGTTGTTACCGCTTATTTACAGCCCCGCCCTGGTTTTCCTGGTCCTCCTCATGTTTGCCATTGTTGTTACCCGGCCTTTCCGGATCACCGAATGGCTGGTCGCCCTGCTGGGATTTACAACCCCCTATTATTTTCTGTTCGTACTACTCTACCTCGCTGGCCAATGGAGCTGGCATAAAGTCATTCCGCCGATATCTTTTCACCTGCCCCGCCTGCCTGCCTCCCTTTGGATAACCGGCGGCATTTTTTTTATGGTACTGCCTTTCCTTATCGGCGCCTGGTACGCACAAAGCAACCTCGGCAAGATGCTCATCCAGGTACGGAAATGCTGGAGCCTGCTGCTCGTGCTGCTGATCGTTTCAGTGCTTATCATCCTGGTGAATCCCGGCAACAACTACCTGCACTGGCTGCCCGTTGTGCTGCCCCTGGCACTTTTTCACGCGGCTGCTTATTACTATCTGCCCGGCAAATGGTTTCCGGTGCTTCTCCACTGGGTAATTTTTGCGTTTGTAATTATGTTACACTACACCGTGCATACCTAGGAGTTGAATGTTTAAGGTCTAAAGCATTGGTGTCCGGGAAAAACTAAAACGATCGATGAAGACTAGCATCAGGTGAGTGTTTGAGGGACTTGATGAAGTTTGGGGGTTGAAGTTGTGAAGTTGACACCAGTACCCCGATAAGCCGCCTTCTTTTTCCGTGGGCTTTGCTGAACTGGAGAAATAGTTGTCGGCTGAAACCCTTGATACTGCCCGGCTTTAATAGGCAAAGGAAAAAGTAGCGGCGTTCGGGGTACGAAGCCCGCCGGCTATGAGGCGATCTATCAAAGACATTAACCGGACAGTAGTAGGTCTAAAGTTTAAAGTTGTTTCTCCGCAAATACCCGATTCTTTTTCCGCAACTTGTTAGCGCATCAGGGTGCACAACGGCTAGTTGTTGAAGCATTCAGGAATCGGCGCTGTAGGATTGCCTGCCCGAAATCGCAAGGTGTTGAACTAAAAGAACTGTAAACTTTAGACCTTAAACCTTACAACCGGCTCTAGCCTCGTTTTCGTATATTCGCCCCTCAATTCCACCACCATGAAATTTGGCGTTGTTGTTTTCCCTGGTTCCAATTGCGACCGCGACATGCAGGACGCCCTGCAGGACGATTTGAAACAGGAAGTGATTATGCTTTGGCATAAGGACAAAGACATCAGCATGTTTACCACAGAGGATTGCCTGATCCTCCCGGGGGGATTTTCATACGGGGATTACCTCCGCTGTGGCGCTATTGCCCGCTTTAGCCCAATGATGCAAAGCGTGATTGATTTTGCCAACCGGGGTGGGAAAGTACTGGGCGTTTGCAATGGCTTCCAGATTCTCTGCGAATCACATTTATTGCCTGGCGTATTGCTCCGGAATGCTAACCAGCAATTCGTTTGCAAAAACGTATACATCAAAGGCGTCGGGTCAGATAAAGCACTCCAGATTCCCGTTGCGCACGGCGAAGGCCGTTATTTCGCGGACGAAGCCACCCTGGACCGGCTGGAAGCCAACGACCAGGTCATTTACAGGTATTGCGATGCCAACGGCAATCTCACCGCCGAAGCAAATCCCAATGGTGCGCTTCGCAATATTGCAGGCATTCGCAACGCTGCTGGTAACGTGTTCGGCATGATGCCGCACCCCGAACGTGCCTGTTCATCTACTTTGGGAAATATCGATGGCCGCGTAGTGATTAATGCGTTGTTAATGGCCCCGCAACCAGCACTCGTTTAGCCCGTTTTAAGCTTTTATTAGCATAGTAATGCGGATCTTTACCGTTCATAGTTCCGGTAATCAATCAATGAACGCATCATGATAAAATCACTACACCTGCTCGTCGCATCCTTGTTTTGCTTTTCACTTGTTTCCACGGCACAGTCCGCCAAAATGGTGCACTGGACCTACTCAGCCAAAAAAGTTGCAGACAAGGTATACGAAGTGCATATGACTGCCGATATTGAAGGCGATTACCACCTGTATGCCCAAAATGCAGGCGTGGAAGGCCCCCTGCCAACCACCTTCAAATTTGCCGGCAATCCCCTCGCCGCTACAGAGGGGAAAGTGAAAGAATTGGGTAAACTGGTTAAAAAGAACGAAGAAGTTTGGGGTGGAGTCGTTCATTATTACGAAAAGTCGGTTGACTTCGTGCAGGTCGTAAAGTTGAAAGCGAACGTGAAGACAACCCTGAGCGGTTCCGTTGAATACAATGTTTGCAATGCCAGCCGTTGTTTGCCACCGTCAACCACAGAATTCAAAGTAAATATTGGTGGCTAAAGCCGGCATCATTTCTTCCAACATAATTGTTAAACCGGTTCCTGTTCAGGTACCGGTTTTTATATACGCGAATACCATGACACGACTATCTTTTTTCTTCCTCGTTCTTACCCTGCTGGCCGTTAGCGCTGCAGCACAGACCGCTCCCGGAAACGCCACGCCACAACCCGTTCACTGGACGTATACCGCTACCAGCGAGGGTGCCAATAAATACGCGGTAATGGCAGAAGCCACCGTCGACAAAGGCTGGAAGCTGTTTTCGGTTACCATGAAAGACGATGAACCGAATACACGCATTGTAGCAGATTCCGGTATAACGGTGAATAATATCCGGGAACAAGGGGAGTTGCAATCAGGGAAAGACCAGGTGCTCGGCACGGTGATCAGATATTTCGAAAACAAAGCCAGCATTAGCTTTAGCGCGGAAAAGCCAGATTCGAAGAAGAAGCTCGCTGGTGTTATCCGATATATGGCTATAAAAGGCGACAGCATCGCCGGGCCCGAAGACGTTGTTTTTGCCTTTAGCGAGGATGCAGCCGGCAAACTGGTCGCCAAACAATCCGTGCTGGAGGAATCCGCAGCAGACGCCAACGCATTGCGACGCACTGCTATTCATGTTGAGCAGCCCGCGGCGAACTGCGGTGGTACCGGCGCTGAACACAGCGAGAGCTTGTGGAAGATATTCTTACTGGGTATTGCGGGCGGATTGGTAGGACTCATAATGCCCTGCACTTTCCCAATGATCCCATTAACCGTTTCGTTCTTCACGAAGAAATCGGGTGATAAAACAAAGGGCGTTAAGAACGCATTTCTATACGGGTTTTTCATCTTCCTGATTTATGTGCTGATAAGTGTACCGTTTTATTTCCTCGACCAGGGAAGCTCCGGCATTCTTAACAACATTGCAACCAACGCCTGGCTTAATATCGGTTTTGCAGTAGTGTTCATCACATTTGCCCTTTCGTTCTTTGGACTTTTTGAAATCACACTCCCCAGCAAGTTTTCGAATACGGCCGATGCCAAAGCGAGCATTGGCAGTATCGGTGGAATATTCTTTATGGCACTCACTTTAGTGATCGTCTCATTTTCTTGTACAGGGCCCATCCTGGGTACCTTGCTGGTAGGCGCCATCAATGGCGGTGCACTGCAGCTTACGGTAGCCATGGCTGGTTTTGGACTGGCACTTGGTCTGCCCTTCGCCCTTTTCGCATTGTTCCCGAACTGGCTGGCGTCCTTGCCAAAGTCCGGCGGCTGGATGACAACTGTAAAAATTGTATTCGGTTTTGTGGAACTGGCCCTTGCCCTGAAGTATTTGTCGAACGCCGACCTCGTGATGCACTGGGGCCTGCTCAAACGCGAAGTGTTCTTTGCCATCTGGATAATCATCTCCGCTGCACTCGCACTTTACCTCGGAGGGATCCTGAAATTTTCTTACGACCCGCCGCCGGCTAAGTTACCCGTCCCGCGTAAAGCGGCTGCTGTTGCCTTCGGCCTCTTCGCCCTCTACCTCTTGCCCGGCCTGACGAATACGCGGTTTGCCAATATCTCTTTTGTAAGCGGATTTCCCCCGCCGCTAACGTACAGCCTTTACAAACAGCCGAACGAGGCCGACGTTGTCGTAATCAACGATTACCAGAAAGCACTCGAACTCGCAAAAAAACTCAATAAACCCTTGCTGGTTGATTTCACCGGGTGGGCCTGCGTAAACTGCCGGAAAATGGAAGAAAATGTATGGCCCGATAAACGCATCAGCGATCTTATCGGTAAGAATTTTGTGCGGGTCTCACTGTATGTAGACGACCGGAAAGTATTGCCGGAAGATCAGCAGTTTCTGTTCACTTCAGGTGATGGGTCTAAAAAGGCCATCAAAACCGTCGGCGATAAATTCATCACCCTGCAAACAGAGAATTTCAAGAACGCCTCACAACCCCTTTACGCATTGATTTCGCCCGACGAGAAAGTGCTGAACCTGCCAGTGGGGTATACCCCCAATGTAAACGATTATGCCGCCTGGTTACAATGCGGACTCGATGCGTTTCACAAATCCAAATAAGGCCTGCATTGTCCCTTTCAAATAGTCGGCCTGGCACATAAAAAAGCCCCCGGTTGTATCGGGGGCTTCAATTAGGCGTCATTCTGTACCAGCCTTCTCACAGCAAGCGGATCGTATTTTCAAAAGGTAAGATGGAGGCCCAGAATGACAATGTCTTTATCGCTACGGTGCGTAAAAATAACGCATGTTAGTTTTCAGTTTTCTTAAGACGGTATTAAAATTTATTTAATAGAAGCTTAAAGAGAAATCTGCTTTTCAACCATCATTTTACGGAGGTTGATCAACCCATAACGCATCCTGCCTAACGCAGTGTTGATACTGCAGTTTGTGAGCGCTGCAATTTCTTTAAAGCTGAGCTCGGCGTAGTGGCGCAGGATGATGACTTCACGCTGATCTTCGGGGAGCAGGTCGAGCATACGACGCACACGGTCATGGCTCTGGCGTTTCATCATTTTTGTCTCTGCACTGTCTTCGGTAAAGTTCAGCACTTCGAAAATGTCGCGATCATCGCTGGTCTTAATGGCCGGTGTTCTTTTCACCTTGCGGAAATGGTCAACACAGAGGTTATGCGCAATACGCATTGCCCAGGGAAGAAATTTTCCTTCTTCTGTGTAACGGCCTCCGCGAATGGTGTCGATAATTTTAATGAGCACATCCTGGAAAATATCTTCAGCAAGATATTTGTCCTTCACCATGAAGAGAATCGAAGTGTACAGTTTGTCCTTGTGACGTACAACCAGCGTTTCAAGGGCATTCATGTCTCCGTCCATGAATGAATGGATCAATTCATGATCGGTGTTTTTGCAGAGTGATTTCATAAACTTCTACGGGTTTTAATAATTATTGGATATTAGATACAATGACGACGAAACAGTGTTGGGAAAAAGTGCTGAGCGAAGTATATATTTGCTATAGGCGGGTGTTTGAATGGTTATTCATATTTGGATGATTGGTATTCCGAAAATAGTACATTTTTCAGGAAAAAAAATTTTTCAAAAAGATTTATTGCAACCGAAATCATAATTGGGTGTTAATACGTTTGACGATCGTAAAACCCCGATAACAGGGCTTGGTTTTTTTACTTTTATGGCAGTAGTTTCATCAAAAAAAGCAGTTCGGCAGCCGGAAAATTTCCCCCATCCGGAAAATTCCATTCAAATAAAAGGTGCGCGTGTACACAACCTCAAAAATGTAGACGTAACTATACCGCGTAATAAGCTCATCGTTGTTACCGGGGTTTCCGGATCAGGAAAGTCTTCCCTTACGATCGACACGCTCTTCGCCGAGGGTCAGCGCCGCTACGCTGAAAGCCTCAGTGCCTATGCGCGGCAGTTCATGGCAAGGATGAACAAGCCCGACGTTGATTACA
>JAGWTK010000175.1 GCA_028876035.1 Bacteroidota bacterium | reverse complement strand
TTGTTCTCCGTATCTGGTTAGCCTTATGCACCAATTCCTGTCTTTCTGGACTGAGAATAGTGATATGTCCCATTTTACGACCTGGTTTGGTGGATTGCTTACCGTAGAGATGCACGAACACATTGTCCATCGCCAAAATCTCCTGCAATCCTTCGTATTCGGCCGGACCGTCATGTCCGTCTGCCCCCAAAACATTTACAATGGCAGCAGGCATAATGTGATCGGGATTGCCCAGCGGATAGCCTAACATAATACGCCAGAGCATGTCAAACTGTGAGCTGAAGTTGGCTTCGATAGAATGGTGCCCGCTGTTGTGTACACGTGGTGCCGTTTCATTGACGAAGACTTCACCCTTGCTGTCAACAAAAAATTCCACTGCAAAAATTCCAGGACTCTGCAGGTGCTTCACCAGGCTGATGGCGATGGCCTCGATCTTCCAGGTAGTTTTTTCCGGGATATCGGCCGGACTCAATTGGTAATCGAGCAGGTTGAGCTCCTGGTTAAACACCATGTCCACCGGTGGATAGAGCACAGTTTCTCCCTTCTCATTGATGGCTACTATTTGTGCGATTT
This sequence comes from Bacteroidota bacterium, assembly GCA_028876035.1. GTDB lineage: Bacteria > Bacteroidota > Bacteroidia > Chitinophagales > Chitinophagaceae > JACMLD01. The sequence continues at coordinate 7,240 of JAGWTK010000175.1, read as the reverse complement.
CCTTACGGATATCGATCATCTTCTCCAGCACAGAAGGTGCATCAAATCCTTTTGCAACAGCCTCCTTGTTTTTGAGCACCTGCACACCGCGGCCATCATAGCCACCGGTGGCAATTTTATGTACCGCAGGCAAAAAGCTTTCCTCGGCGGCCAGTTCTTTCAGGTTGTTGGTAATGGTGAAAGGAGCAGTAGGTAGGGAGTGCCTGCGATAGAATTCTTTTTGAAGAATCTTGTTTTTTATGGTGCGCAGCGCGGCAGGACGCGGAAAAACTTTTACGCCCGATTGTTCGAGCGCTTCCAGTGCGTCTTCGTTCACACTTTCAATCTCAATTGTAATCGCATCAAGCCCCTTTCCGAAAGCGAGTACATCGTCAAAATTGCGGATATCACCTTTTGTAAAATGATGGCAGAGGTGCGCGGCCGGACAAGCCGGGTCATTCTCCATCACAAAGGTTTCAACCGGGTAATTGGCTGCCGCCTGTAACAGCATTCTCCCAAGCTGGCCACCCCCCAATATCCCGATCTTTCGCATAGTTGAAAATTGAGCGGTAAAAATAAGGGAGCCGTTCGGAATTTTTGAGACCCGGGCATCGGTTTATATGTATTTTGCTGGAAGGCAGGCTTTTCCACATTGGTGGATAGCTGGATTGATTTTTGCCCTGTGATTTGCGTTAATTTTAACGCGGTTGGAAGACCAATTATGGCACTAAACCGCCTTCGGGGTCCGTTTTATGAAAGACACGCTTTGGCTATGATCAGATTTTGCGCTTTACTTCTTGTATCGTCCACCCTTTGCTCCGGTTTGTGGGCCCAAACAGCTGCGCCCGAGTTCAATTTCGTAAGTTACCAGCGATCCTTTCCAATTGTCAACGACGCCATCCGGCGCAAGGAAGACACATTGATGAAACAATTCGAAGAGAAAAAGCTGGTGTGGCCCGCAAAATACCTGTATATACGATCGTTTAAATACGACAGTCAGCTGGAAGTATGGGTAAAGCAGGAAAGAAATGAGCCTTATAAACTCTTCAAGACCTATAAAGTTTGTGCGCTGGCTGGTACGCTTGGTCCCAAACGCATGGCTGGTGATTACCAGGTGCCGGAAGGATTTTACTACATCAATGAATTTAATCCAAGGAGCAACTATCACCTTTCACTGGGACTGAATTATCCAAATGCATCTGACCGGATGCTGAGTGACTCCCTGCAGCCTGGCGGCGATATCTATATTCACGGCAGTTGCGTGACCACGGGTTGCATTCCCATCACAGATACGCAAATCGAAGAACTGTACATCCTGGCAACAGAAGCAAAGAACCAGGGACAGGACTTCATTCCGGTACATATTTTTCCCGTATCATTTAAATCGGCCCGCAGCGCGGATTACCTGGCGAAGTATATCAAGGATTTTCCCGAGTATAAAAAGATGTCGGATCACCTTCGGCAGGTATTTTATTATTTCGAGAAGCACCACAACCTGCCGGTGATCATGGTGAATAGTAAGGGCGACTATGTATTGGGCGAAGAAGTAAAAATTACTGATGACGCAAAACCTGAAGTAAAGCAGGTAAAACGCCGTGAGGCAACGCCGGTAGCCTTCGACGAAAGTGAACTCAACAATTCCGTGAATAAGCTGCCCGTTTTCAATGGAGGTGCAGCAGCCTTTCAGCAATTCCTCGATGGGCTTTCAAAAGATCTCGTGGCGATGCTTCCGGCTGATCAGAAAAAGACTTTTATCACGGTTGAATACATCATCACCAAAGAAGGAAAGACCATTCTGCCAAAAGTGCTCAAGGGTGCTACGAATGAAATGAACAACCTGATCATCGAACGTTTTGAAGCCCTTCCGCTCTGGTCTCCGGCTATACGCCTCGAGAAGCCGGTACCTATCCGCCTGAAGCAAACGATTTATGTTGAGGCTGACTAGTGTAGTCTGCATTTTGTACATTCGTATGGCAAATATCCATCTATGAAACCCCTGGCAACCCTCTTATTATTGATCGCTGTTTGTTGCGCTGCCTGCAAATCAACCCAAAAACTGTATGAACAGGGTCAGTATGACCGCGCCGTTTATTCTGCACTGGACGATCTGCGCAAACGCCCGGAAAACAGCACAGCTGCTTCCATCTTACCACAGGCGTACAACGAGGCACAAACAAAATATGAAAATTCGATTGCAGCAGCCCAGAATGGATCGGTAACAGCGCAGAAACTTGATCTCATTTACCGCGACTACCTGGCCCTGCAAAAAATGTACGATGCCATAGCGGCAACACCGGCAGCCTTTAGCCATGTGAATGCACGCAACTATAATTCGGAGCTATCGGCGGCAGCAGAAGCAGCGGCTGAATTCCGGTACAACGAAGGGAGTGAATTCCTGCAGCGCGGAGATCGCCTCAGTGCGCGCAGGGCTTATGAAAACTTCCAGGCAGTATCGTCTTATATCAAAGGCTATCGGAACGTAGACGAATTGATGGCCAGGGCCTATGATATCGCTATCGTTAATGTTATCGTTGACAAATTCGATCAGCGTTTCGATAATTATTCCATCAACGGTGCATACTTCCAGAACGATATCGTTTCCCGGTTGAACAGCATCGGCAACAGTCATTACTATCGTTTTTTTAATTTCAATGAACCCCGTGCCCGCGAGGTGCGTGCCGACCAGTTCATGGATATCAACGTATACGATATCTGGTTTGGTCAGATGGCGGTTAACCGTGATAGTTATACCGTTACCAAAGACATCACGGAAAAGGATCCAAAGGATGAGAAGAAAACCAGGACGACTACCGTAAGCGCAACCGTTAATGTAACCCGCCGGGTCATCGACTCCCGTGCGAGTATGGATTACCGCATTATGGATGCCGCCTCCCGGCAAATGGTCGGCTCCGACCGTTTATTCGCCCGTTATACCTGGGAAAAACTCACTGGCAGTTATACCGGCGATCAACGCGCACTTAGCGATAAAGACTGGGCGATTATCCGCGGCGCTTTCAACAATCAACCAACTTACGACGAACTCTACCGGGAACTGACAAGACAGTTGATGAACCAGTTTGATAGCAGGGTGAGGAGTATTTACGGGAGATAAGTTTGAAAGTTTAAGGTTTAAAGTTCGATGTTTAAAGTTCTCTCTGTTTAGCCGAGGGCTGTTTTCGGTCTGCGTTAAGTGGTTAGGATGTGTTGTTACCGCCAATAGCCAACGGCCAATAGCTAAAAGCCTCTCACACAAACACTGTCTGCGACAACGAATCATCCGGCTTGTCACATTTATCACATTTGTCACATTTATCACATTCAATTCTCACATTTCCACATTAATAATTAGTCCTCCTGGTGTTTCCATAATTCATTAAACAAGTCACTCTTTTGTTTCAGTTCCGCCAGCGTTCCTTCTGCCGCAATACGGCCATCCTGCATAACATAGATATAATCGAAATAGGGGAGCAGATAGAGGCGATGAAGGGTAGAAGCAATGGCTTTGCTTTTGAAAGCGATGAAGATTTTTTCGTAGATCTGCACTTCGGTTTTGGGATCTACGCTGCTGGTAGGTTCATCCAATAATACAATATCGCTGCCACGCGCTGCGAGTACACCGCGCGCAAGCGCAAGTCTTTGTTTTTGTCCGCCCGACAAATTCACCCCTTTCTCCTGGATATTCGATTGCAAGCCGCGCGGCAACTGTTCAACAACATCTGCAAAATGAGCGGTATGACACACTTGCCGGATATCCGCCTCGTCGAAGGGCAGGCCAAGTGTGATGTTGTGTTCAATCGTGTTTTCAAATATCTCAGGTTCCTGTGGAAACAAGGTGATGGATTCCGCCAGTTGGGCGGTGTCAGCTTCGATCCCTTCATCTATAGTAATCCGAATGCCTGGATTGGGATCATACAAGCCACGCAAGACTGCCATCAGCGTTGATTTGCCACTACCACTTTCCCCGATAAAAGCAACCCGTTTGCCGCGCTCAAGCCGGATTTGGATATCGCGCAGGCCATTCATTTTCTTACCAGCGGCTGCTTCTGCCTGGTGGGAAAAATTAAGTCCGCTTAAGCAAAGCGTATTCCAGTGTGCAGGCAGTCCGGCATTGGCATCCGGCAAATGCTGCTGGCGATACGCTTGCCCGATAAAGCGTGCGGTTTCTACATCGGTATTGTATTGTACAATCTGCGTATACTGGTAAGCAATATCATGGAATACACTGGTAAACTGGTTCACAAAACCCAGCAGCGCAACCAGGCTTCCCAACATAAACACACTGCCCGGACGGGTATGCTGGTAGATATAGCCCACCGCAGTAACAACATAGATCAAACTTACCAGCGTATCAGCTGCAAACCATTTCCATTCATTGATTTTTACACTCCGGCTAAAAGGGGGAAAAACGGCTTTTACTTTTTGCAGCATACTTACTTCCATTCTTTTCTCCAGCCTCAACGTGATCACCGTAATAATGTTCGACAAACTATCGAAAAGCGAACCCGACACCACGTGCTCGCGCTCATTCTTTTCATCCACGGCCGCCATAAATGGCCTATCGAAACGAAAGATAAGGTATACCGTACAGGCACCAATCAACACACCCACTGCACCAAATACCGGCGAAAAAAGGATCATGGCGATGAAGGAAGATAAAAACTTGGTGAGCGTATAGAGATACATAAAGCCATTCTGAAAAAAATCCTTCAGTGCTTCGTACGCTTTCCGGATGCGGTTGATGGTCACCCCACTGTGGTGATCCTGGTGCCACCGAACGGGCAGGTGCAGGGTTTGGTGATACAATTCCTGCAGGAAATTACGGCTTAGGTTAAAAGCAAGGTGACGCTCCATGATGCGGGCAGGCCCGTGAAAGGCCCATTCCAGCAGTTTTAGTCCCATGAATCCCCCCGCATACCACCATGCATAGGTGAGTTGGGAAATGCCTTTATCCTGTACGGCGTTGATAAACCACCCGTATAAAAGCGGATTCATGGCAGACACTGCACTGGCAAAGATGAAAAGGGTGTACACCAGCACATATTGCTTTTTCTCCTGGCGGGCATACCGCCAGGCAGTGCGCATGAGTGAAATATAAGGATTGTTCATACCGCTGGGCGACTGTAAAGGTAACGGTATCGGGCACCAGAAAAGAAGACCGCCACTAGGATAATAATAACTGAACGGTATCCTCACTTTGCTGCACCAATACCCTTTTGCGGCCCGCAGTGAGTTGTTGCAATACAGTATCGTTGTAATGACGAATGGTGAGCAAACGCAATCCTTTTTCCACCTGTACATCGAACAGGGCTGCCGCCAGGGAAGCAAACTGGTCTATTTTATCTGATCGGTTATCGAGGCATACGACCAGGCTTACGGCACCTGACTGGATAAGGTTCGGCTTGATCTTGACAGCCGCAAATATTTCATAGAGCCGGCTCATCGGTTCTTCGCCGATAAACGAAAAATCCTGCGTATGCAGGTGCACCAGCACCTGGTCGTTTTTCACCACGATGATGGGAGGAAGTCCGGAGATGGACTGGTTATGAATGACTGTACCCGGTAGTTCGGGTTCCAGGAAACATTTTACGTGGAGTGGTATATCCTTGTTCTGAAGTGGCTTGATGGTTTTCGGATGAATCACCTGCGCACCATAATAAGCCATTTCGATCACCTCATCGTAGTTCAGTTCGCGCAACAGCTGCGCCTCGGGAAATAATTTTGGATCAGCGTTCATCACGCCTTCTACATCTTTCCAGATACTGAGGCTGGATGCTCCCAGCAGGTTGGCAAAAACCGCCGCCGTATAGTCACTGCCTTCGCGGCCAAGCGTGGTGCTTTCATTTTCGTCGGTGGCCCCGATAAATCCCTGCGTGATGACAATATTGTGTTGCTCAAAAAGAGGCACTACACCGGAAGCCACACGCTTCGCTGTAAAAGACAGATCGATGGCCGCATCGCGGAAATTATCGTCTGTCCGGAATACATCGCGTACATCCAGCCATTCATTGAGTATACCTTCTTCGTTGAGGTAGGCGCTCACGATACTGGTGGAAAACAACTCACCGGTGCATACAATCTGGTCGTAATAATAATCGAAATTCCGTACCGGCTTATCGTGCAGCAGCCATTCTACTTCCGTAAAGAAATCGCGCAGGCGGGCTTCGCAGGCAAGTGCATTTTTTACCAGCAGGTATTTCGCGGTGGTCAGGTGCTGCGTCTTCACCTGTTCAAACAACTGCAGGGCTTGATCTTTTTCGCCGCGGTAAAAAGCTTCGGCCACTTTTTCCAGCGCATTGGTGGTTTTGCCCATGGCAGAAATTACTACCAGCAACGGCTGCCCGCTGTACTGGCGCAGGATGGCCGCCACATTTTTGATCCGGTCGGTATTGTTCACACTGGCACCGCCAAACTTGAAGACCTGCATACGGACTGATTTTGATGTTTTCCGGCTGCAAAGAACGCGTTTTCAGGGCACAATTGAAGCCGGATTTCTTTTGCTGGTGTGGACACCTTGCAATATTTTTGCCCCACTTTAAAATCAGGTAGCTGTATGTCAAGATCTATTGCTTTCAGAGAGGCACTGCGTGAGGCGATGAGCGAAGAAATGAGAAGGGATGACCGCGTTTTTATCATGGGTGAAGAAGTAGCCGAATACAACGGCGCCTATAAAGTAACCCAGGGCATGCTCGATGAATTCGGACCGAAACGCGTAATTGATACGCCTATTTCTGAGCTTGGTTTTACCGGTGTGGCCGTGGGTGCAGCCCAGCAGGGATTGCGCCCCGTAGTAGAATACATGACCTGGAACTTTGCCGTACTGGCACTTGACCAAATTCTCAATACAGCCTCAAAAATGCTTGCGATGAGCGGCGGACAAATCTCCTGTCCGATCGTATTCCGCGGACCCAATGGCTCGGCCGGACAGCTGGGCGCGCAACACTCTACAGCATTTGAAAGTTATTACGCCAATATTCCTGGTCTTAAAGTGGTATCGCCGAGCAACGGGTACGATGCAAAGGGTTTGCTGAAACAAGCCATTCGCTACGAGGAAGATCCCGTGATTTTCATGGAAAGTGAGGTGATGTATGGCGATAAATCAGATGTTCCTGCAGAAGAATATTATATCCCCCTCGGTAAAGCCGATGTAAAAAAACAAGGACGTGATGTAACCATCGTATCCTGGAATAAAATGATGAAGGTGGCGCTCGGTGCTGCTGCAGAACTGGAAAAAGAAGGTGTTAGTGCCGAGGTGATTGACCTG
>JAGWTK010000174.1 GCA_028876035.1 Bacteroidota bacterium | reverse complement strand
TGGTTTCAATTTTTGAAAGCCCGGACAGGAAACAGGCATCGGCGATCAATTTCCCGGCACGGCCATGATCGGGGTGACGGTCGTCTTTGATATTCGCCAATACTATTTCGGGCTGGTATTTCCGGATACATTTGATAAGTTGCAACTGGTGGGTTTCATCGTTGGCAAAAAAGCCATCGCGCATTTTCAGGTTTTCACGCAGGTGCACCCCCAGAATTTCGGCGGCGCGTGCTGCCTCTTCATACCGGGTAGCGGCGGTACCCCGGGTACCCAGCTCACCCTGCGTAAGATCTACAATGCCCGCTGTTTTACCTCTTTTGATTTCCACCAGGAGTGTTCCTGAACAACTCAATTCAACATCATCGGGGTGAACGCCAATGGCCAGTACGTCAAGTTTCATGCTGCTATTACTAGGGGAATAAAATGTAGGTTTTGCAGGCGCGAAGATAACTCAAATACCCTTTTGAGAGAACGGGCCCGTAGCTTGAATGGATTAGGACATGGGGCGTAATTGTGTTACCTTTGCGAAAAATTCACCAGCAGATTATGATCACATTCGAAGAGATTGGCATTGAAGAAAGATTGGTAAAAGCCGTTGCTGACCTCGGATACGTTAACCCTACTGCCATCCAGGAAAAAGCCATTCCCGTTTTGTTAAGCGGAACAAAAGACTTTATCGGACTGGCACAAACCGGTACGGGCAAAACCGCCGCCTTTGGCTTGCCCCTTTTGCATTTAATTGACGCCGCCGCACGGCATCCGCAGGCGCTGGTGGTTTGTCCAACCCGCGAACTCTGCCTGCAAATTGTTAGTGAACTGGAGCTGTTTAAGAAATACATGACATCCGTGCACGTGCTGGCTGTATACGGCGGTTCGTCCATCGGTATGCAAATCCGCGATCTCAAACGTGGCGTACAGATCGTGGTAGCTACGCCGGGCCGATTGATTGATTTGATCGAACGCAAAGCCATCAACCTCGAGCAAATCGAATACGTGGTGCTGGATGAGGCCGACGAAATGCTGAACATGGGCTTTCAGGATGATATCGAATTCATCCTCAAAAACACCCCTAAACGCGAGAGCACCTGGCTGTTCAGTGCTACCATGCCGCCTGAAATCCGCCGCGTGAGCAAACGCTACATGAAGGACCCTGTAGAAGTAACGGTAGGGCAAGTAAACACTGCCAACAAGAACATCGATCATCAGTACTATATTACTTCTGCCCAGCACCGCTACGAAACCCTCAAGCGATTGATTGATTTCAACCCGGGCATGTATGGCATCATCTTTACCCGCACCAAGGCCGACGCGCAGGAAATAGCGGAGAAGCTTACCCGTGAGGGCTATGATATCGATGCATTGCACGGCGACCTCACCCAGGCGCAGCGCGATAAAGTAATGGGTGATTTCCGGGAACGCACCCTGCAGTTGCTGATTGCCACCGATGTAGCTGCCAGGGGTATCGATGTAAAAGATATTACCCATGTCATCAACTTCGAATTACCTGATGACATCGAAGTATATACCCACCGCAGCGGTCGTACCGGGCGTGCGGGCAATACCGGCATATGCATGAGCATTGTGCACAGCCGGGAAATTGGCAGGCTTCGTCAAATCGAGCGCATCGTAAAAGCGCCCTTCCACAAGCTGGAAATTCCCGCCGGAAAAGATGTTTGCCGAAAACAGTTTTTCCATTTTATGGATCGTCTGCTGCAGGCCGATATCAGCCATGGCTTTTATGAAAGCTATCTGCCAATGCTGGAAGAAAAGTTTGCTGAGGTAAGCAAAGAAGAGGTTCTGAAAAGAATGGCAGCGCTTGAATTCGATCGTTTCCTCAAATACTACGAAAACGCTGAAGACCTGAACGTGCGCGAACGCCAGCGCGAGGTACGTGAACGTGTACCCGGCGGACGCGAATACGGGAATCGCGGCGCAGGCGGAAGGGAATACGGCCGTGGCCGCGAACAATACGGTAATAACGGGGGCGACTACACGCGTTTGTTTGTCAACCTCGGCACCAAAGACGGATTTTACAAAGCGAGTTTCCTGCAATTTATTCTCGACATGAGCGAGCTGCGCAAAGACGTACTTGGCCGGATCGACATGAAGGAAATGAACAGCTGGATCGAAGTGGATCGCCATGCGGCTAACCAGATGATCCGCGCCATCGATGGTAAAAAGTATAAGGGAAGGAATATCAGAATGAACGACGCGAATAGTCGGTAGTCCTTAGTCTTTAGTCCTTAGTCTTTAGTCCTTAGTCTTTAGTCCTTAGTCTTTAGTCGGTAGTCGGTAGTCGGTAGTCTGGCAACTATGGTCTGTCCTCCGAAGCGAAAGTTCATGGTTTATAGTTCATAGTTCTTAGTTTTTTATTCAGAGTCCCTTCAATTTTTGCAAAATTGCTCCTGGCAAGGCTACCAAACCAAGTGCAAATACTTAACCCATGAATTCGCTCTTGAAATGCCAGTAGCCAGTAGCTGGCGGCCGGTTGCCGTTCTCTTTAACGGTTCATTGTTATTAGTACTTTACGCGCAATGGCTGCGCCCATAATCACCCGCTGTAAATGCAAATTGAATCCTTTGCATCAATGTGAGGACTACATTCAGCAATCAGAAAATAAAGCTATTTTACTGAGACCATCCGGTTGAGTGAATTGTCACATTTGTAACCGTTCGACGGAGTCGACTGGGCGCTCATTTACACATTGCATTAGCACATTTGTCACATTAATCACATTTATCACATTAATCACATTTATCACATTAAAGTGTCTTCCCCCACTGTACCAACGCATCCACCTCTACCGGCACCGTTCCTTTTTTATTGGGTCCTTTGTGTTTACCCAAACGTACGATGACCATATGCTGCGCTGGCATCACGATAATATATTGTCCTAAAATGCCGCGGGCATAGAAAACGCCGGGCTCATAGGGAACCAGCCACCATTGAAATCCATAATAATCGCAGGGCTTACCGGAAGGATCGGGGATCATGCAAGGTGTAATAGAAGCAGCGTAGTAATCTGGATTAATGACAGGCTGCCCTTTCCATTTGCCGCTGTCGAGCATGAGCTGTCCAATGCGTGCGAAATCGCGTGCGTTGGAATTGAAACAGCAATAGGCCTTCTCGTGTCCACCTGCGCGATCCGTACTCCACAAGGCGGGATGCAGGGCGCCAACGGGTTTCCATATTTTTTCCGCAGCATAAGCGCTCAGGCTCTTGCCCGTGGCTTTCTCCAGTATCAAACCAAGTAATTGTGTATCGCCCGATTTATAGTCATGCAAAGTGCCGGGCGGATGAACCAGTTTCACGCTCGTTGCTGTTTTGTACACATCATCGCCATAATACAAAGCGGCTGTTACTGAAAATGGGTTGATATAGGATTCGTCCCAGTTACTCCCGCTACTCATAGTGAGCAGGTCAACAATGCGCAGCCGGGCAGCTTCGCCCTTCGAAAACTCCGGCAGGTATTTGCCCACCGGTTCATTGACAGAGGAGATGAGGCCATCGCGAATCGCCGCTCCAATAAGCAGGCTGGTAATGCTTTTTGCCATGGAAAAGGAACCCGACAAGGAACTGTCGGAATAGCCATCCCAGTAGGATTCATACACTAAAGAATCATTTTTTATCGCCACCAGTCCAACTGTTTGTAGCTGGCTGAGCAACTGGCGGAGCGTATCCGGAACTGCGGCTTTGTTGTAGCTGGCCGATTGAGGCCATGGTGCAGCGGCTGCGGTAGCCACTTCATTGTTGGTAAAAATGGTATAGTCGTCAATATCGGCGAAATTGTAGGCCACTTCTTTGAACAGCCAGGTTTTACCCGACGCAAAAGCATACAGGGAGAACAAAGCAACGAGCAGCAGGAGCCAAAGAAGCAGCCGGCGGAACAATCGTTTCATATACTTGTTTATAAAGGTAAATTACAGATTTGAGGCGGAACGGCATTTTTGGCTGTTTGCCCGTTCTAAAGTAGTTTCGCATTCCATTAAAACAGAAATACCTAAATAAAAAAGTATGGCTTACGATGTAATAGTTCTTGGCAGCGGTCCGGGTGGTTATGTGGCCGCCATCAGGGCTGCCCAGCTGGGTTTTAAAACAGCAATCGTAGAAAAAGAAAGTCTGGGCGGCATCTGCCTCAACTGGGGCTGTATTCCTACCAAGGCACTGTTGAAAAGTGCGCAGGTAATGGAGTATGTGAAGCATGCGAAGGACTATGGTATCGAAGCCAGTGGCACCCATAATTTCGAAGCCGTGGTGAAAAGAAGCCGTGGCGTTGCCGACAAAATGAGCAAAGGTGTTCAGTTCCTGATGAAGAAGAACAAGATCGAAGTGATCATGGGCTTTGGCAAAGTGAAAGGAAAAGGACAGCTGGAAGTGACTAAGACAGACGGCAGCAAAACTCTTGTTGAAGGAAAGCATATCATCATCGCAACAGGTGCACGTAGCCGCGAATTACCCAACCTGAAACAGGATGGCAAAAAAGTAATTGGCTACCGCGAGGCCATGACCCTGCCGGTGCAGCCCAAATCCATGATCGTGGTAGGCAGCGGCGCAATTGGGGTTGAATTCGCTTACTTCTACAATAGCATGGGTACCAAGGTAACCATCGTTGAATTCCTGCCCAGAATTGTTCCGGTAGAAGATGAAGATGTATCGAAAGAACTGGAAAAGCAATTCAAAAAGAATGGTATTGAAGTAATGACCAACGCTTCCGTTGAATCCCTGGATACTTCCGGCAACGGCGTAAAAGCAAAAGTGAAAACAGCCAGTGGTGAAGTAACCCTGGAAGCCGATGTAGTACTCAGTGCCGTAGGCATTGCAGCCAATATCGAAGGCATTGGTCTCGAGGAAAACAATATCAAAACAGACAAGGGCAAAATTGTAGTTGATAAATTCTATCAAACCAGTCTGCCCGGCATCTATGCTATTGGCGACTGCGCGCCCGGCCCGGCCCTCGCACACGTTGCCAGCAAGGAAGGCATCATTTGCGTAGAGAACATTGGCTACAACGAAAAGAAATACAATCATCAGCCAGAGCCGCTGGATTATGGCAATATTCCCGGCTGCACTTACTGCACGCCTGAAATTGCTTCTGTTGGCTTTACCGAAAAAGCTGCCAAGGAAGCAGGTTATGAAATCAAAGTGGGTAAGTTCCCGCTGAGTGCGAGTGGTAAGGCCAGTGCGGCCGGTGCCACCGAAGGTTTTGTAAAAGTGATCTTTGATGCGAAATACGGTGAATGGCTGGGTACCCATATGATTGGTTACAACGTAACAGAAATCATCGTGGAAACCGTTGTGGCCCGCAAGCTGGAGACTACACACCATGAAGTGCTGAACAGCATTCACCCCCACCCCACCATCAGCGAAAGCGTGAAAGATGCTATTGAAGTGGCCTACGGAGAGGCAATTCACCTGTAGTACATAATAAAATCTTAACCGAAGGCCGCCTCATACGCGGCCTTTTTTCATGCCTGCTGCGGTTGCTTTTTCTACCTTTGTAGTACTTCAACGATTGTGCATGCTTACAGCCTCCGTTTGGGAAAAGGAAACCTACTACGCCCCCAGGGATTTCGTCATCGCAGGGAGCGGGGTGGTAGGATTATGGACCGCCTACTATCTTAAGAAACGATTCAAGCGGGCGCGCATACTCATCGCCGAGAGAGGATTGATTCCCAGCGGCGCCTCTACGCGCAATGCCGGCTTCGCCTGTATTGGCAGTCCAACCGAACTATTATCCGATGCCAGGAAAATGGGCGAACAACGCATGCTCGAAATAGTGGCCATGCGCTACGAAGGACTGCGACGCATCCGCAAAACATTTTCTGCAAAGGAAATCGGATACGAACATCATGGCGGATACGAACTCATCGCTCCCGGCCAGTATAAAAAGCAGAAACAACTTAAAAACGATGTAGGCTGGCTGAACCTGACGCTTCGAAAGGCGATCAGGGAAGACAAAACTTTTCGCCTGGCTGACAAACAGATCAAGTCATTTGGATTTGGCAGAACAGCGCATTTAGTATCCGCCGCCGCAGAGGCACAACTGCATTCCGGCCTGTTGGTGCAGGCCCTGGCAAGAAAGGTCCAGTCCATGGGTGTAGATATACTTACCGGCGTGGAGATAAATAGCTATGAGCGCAACGGCGGAAGATTAATCCTTCACAGCAACCTGGCTGTTCCGTTGCTGACCAGCCAGCTGATAGTTTGCACCAATGGATTTGCAAAGCAATTGTTACCGGCACTCGATCTGCAACCCGTACGCGGACAAGTACTGGTCACTGCTCCTATTAAAAATATTCCGTTTAAAGGCGCATTTCATTTCGATGAAGGATATTATTATTTCCGTAACCTCGGCAATCGTGTATTGTTAGGAGGCGCCCGGAATAAAGACCTGGAGGCAGAAAACAGTGAAGAGATGATCACAACTCCGTTTATCCAGGAAGAGCTGGAACGCTTCTTAAAAACGGTTATCCTTCCAGGAAAAAAGATCCAGATTGAACATCGCTGGAGCGGTATCATGGCGATGGGATCGGAAAAGATGCCCATCATCCGGAGGGTTGAAAAAAATGTTTACTGCGCCGTGCGTATGAGTGGTATGGGAGTAGCGCTCGCACCTGTAATTGGCGATATTGTTTCAAGACAGGTAGATGAAATTGATTAATACAACAGGCTGTCAGTTCATGGATTTATTTCCCATAAATCAACGGAAGGCCTGTCTCCTCTTCGTATTTCGGCTGATCAAGTTTCATGAATACTTCAAATCTATCCAACATCATAGCCGGAATAGCAAAAGAATAACCATTTGCCATGTGAAGGGTTACAACTGTGAACTCCATGACCGGACCCCTGCGGGCAAAGTCTTTTTTCAAAACCACTTTCGCGATTTCCGACTTAGAAAATTTTAGCCAGGTTGACTCATCGTATACATAAAAAATGTCGTTCCCCTTTGACATTTTCAGCTGCTTGTGTTTTATATACTGATATTGATTCCGGAAGACAATCAAATTCAACACCCCACCCATATAAACCGTGACAGGGAGCAAAATGATGAGCCCGGAAACTGGAATCGATGACCAACCTTTTATGAGCAGCATGCCCAAAACGAATATTCCAAAAATGAAGTTAATCATACTCGAACGAAATAGAAATCTGATCGCCGATTTCGGCGTCACGGCATAAGTAAATTCCATGGTTTCAAAATGACGCCTGTTTTTTTGTAACCATGTATTCTCTTTATGGAATGCCGAAAGATCGAATGCATCTGCCGTAAGGAAATGTTCAATCACCGGAAAGGACACACGGATGTCTGAAAAACTCATCGTGTACAGCACATCCGATCCAGAGAGATAGTGCAGTACATATTTTTGATTGTAAAAAACCGCTAATTTCAAGTAATCATTGCGTAAGCCTTCGATGGTGATGGACGGATTGGTCAGACTTATTTCTATCTCTTTTCTTTGTTCTGCCCATGGGAATGTTTCGATCAACCGGATAAGCTCTTCGAAATCCCTGGCTTTACTTTCAACGAATTCGCCAGGTTCGAAGGATCTGTATTGCAATTTTGATACGAGGGCCAAAGTATTTGTTTCGACCGTAAGGTCAGTTTAAATGCCAACAATTTTTACATCATTGCTTCACTACCCGAAGCGATGCCCTGTTCTTATCGTCTGAATACTGTATTGTATATACGCCATTGGCAACACTGTGCAGGCGTGAAAAACTGAAGGTATAAATATTGTTTTCCTGAATCGATCCGGTTTTTGTTTCAATAAGCTTGCCGTTCATGTCGAGCACCCGTAGTTGCATGTTTCCTGTTAGCGGCGCTTTTAAAAT
>JAGWTK010000730.1 GCA_028876035.1 Bacteroidota bacterium | reverse complement strand
TAATGGCTTTTCGGATGGCCGCAGGGTCAATGCAAAACGTTTGCTTGTCAACCTCTACGAACACGGGCCGAAGCCGAAGCAAGGCAATGACTTCGGTGGTAGCAACATAGGTAAAGGAGGGTGTAATAACCTCGTCCCCTGGCTGCAAACCCAATGCCATCATTGCAATCTGGAGTGCATCGGTACCATTGGCGCAGGGTATAACATGCTTAATACCGAGATAGGAGCTTAGATCAGCACAAAACTCCTGCACCTGCCGGCCATTAATATAGGCCGAACTGTCAAGCACTTCGCGTATTCCCTGGTCAATTTCTGCTTTGATATGCTGATATTGCTGTTGCAAATCAACCATCTGGATGGTACGCATGTGTGCTTTTTTTGTAGGCGCAAAAATAATAAAATATAGGTAGGGTGAAAGTTTGAAATTAGATTTGTAGAAACCAATCCATTTTACGCTTGTCGCTCCTCCTCTACCGGACTTTTCTTTGGCTCTACCAGTTGGGCGCCAACTTGTTATCACCGTTTAACGAGAAGGCCCGCTATTGGGTACAGGGAAGACGCACCGTTTTCAGTGAGCTCACCGCTTTTTTTGAAAAGGAAAAGCGAAGGGTTATCTGGTTCCACTGTGCTTCCCTGGGCGAATTTGAACAGGCCAGGCCATTGCTGGAAGAGATTCGGACAAGTTATCCGGGGTATTGTATCCTGCTTAGTTTTTTTTCTCCTTCCGGGTACAGAATACGTAAAAACTATGAGCAGGCCGACTATGTCACTTACCTGCCCATGGACAGTGCTGCCAACGCACAACGCTTCCTGGACCTTGCCAAACCCTCCCTGGTATTTTGGGTGAAATACGAATACTGGCACTTTTATTTGCACACTATCCACGAGCGCAATATTCCCCTCCTGCTTGTCTCCGGAATCTACCGGGAAGACCAGCCTTTTTTCCGCCCCTGGGGATCCTTTCATCGCCGCATGCTGGCCAATTTTACTGCCTTTTTTGTGCAAAACAACGATGCCGCGCGCCTGCTGGGGAGCATCGGTATTGCGCGTGATGTAATCGTTAGCGGCGATACGCGGTTCGACCGGGTCATTGAAATCGCAGCGCAGCCCGCCAGCTTTCCGGAACTTGAAGCATTCATTGGCAACCATACTGTGATCGTCGCCGGCAGTACCTGGGAAGAAGATGAAGAAGAATTGGATCATTATGCCAACACGCACCCTGCATTGCGGTTTGTAATTGCGCCCCACGAAATCGACGAAGCCCATCTCCAGGACATTGAAAAACTATTCAGGAAAAGTGTTCGTTACTCACAGCTGGCCCAAACAACGCAATTACCTGCAGAAGTGAATGTACTTATCCTCGACACGATGGGTATGCTGGCCAGCGTTTACCGCTATGCGCGCATCGCCTATATCGGTGGCGGCTTTGGAGAAGATGGTGTGCACAATGTGCTGGAAGCAGCTGTTTATGGAATACCGGTTGTATTCGGACCGGAGTATGAAAAGT
>JAGWTK010000173.1 GCA_028876035.1 Bacteroidota bacterium | reverse complement strand
AATGTGCTGGAAGCAGCTGTTTATGGGATACCGGTTGTATTCGGACCGGAGTATGAAAAGTTTGCAGAAGCAGTTGGACTGGTAGATGCAGGTGCGGGATTTCCGATCGACAATGCACTTGAACTTGAATCGGAGCTTACCCGCCTCCTGGAAAATGAAGAAGATTACCTGATGGCCGCGGAAGCAGCCGCAAAATATGTTAAGGGAAATGCGGGCGCCACCAGCGTGGTGCTCCGTTATATTCAGGAGAATCGCCTTCTTACCAATTGATAGAAGTGCTGCACTATTTCTTTACTGTCGTCCCATCCTATCTTCACCTTTAATTCCCGTTCGATCCAATATTCGGCCTCCGCCAGGATGCGAAAAGCGTTGATGGTTTTTATACTGCGTTCATACATTGCTTCATCACCTCTGAACAACTCATTCAAAAACACAAATCGATCATTGATGCCGATGCCTTTTTTCAGATCACGAAGCGGATGGTCGGTAAGTGTGGAGGCCAGTTCCGCCTTGCCTGTTTTCAATGCATCGTTCAGGGAAGCTGCGCCGTTACCAATAACATCATTAAGCTCCCTTGCGCCGGGCTGCTGTGCCAGCGTGGGTGTTTCTTTCACTGCGTCGAACTGCCAGGCTTGCTTCTTCTCTTCTGGTGCCACCGCTGCCGGCGCAACAACGGGTGCTGCCGCCGATGGCTTCACCTTTACTGCCACATCGGCTTTCTCCTGGGGCGCAGGCATATAGCGCGCATGACCGGGCATCACCACCGCTACTTTTGCTGTACCCAACTGGCGCGGTACTGAGGCCGATCCGTTTGTAAGTTCGAGTTGCAGTTGCTGCACCGTAGAGAGCATCGCCTCCCGGCCGGCATTTTGAGCAACCTGTTCCTGCAACCGTGCAATAAGTGCTTTAATGCTTTCCATGGGTTGTATTACATTTGAGCCTGCAATTCAATAAAGTTAGCAAGAATTTTAAGCAAATATTGTTAAAGCATGTTTATCGAACCCAGTCTGTCCGGAGTGCGCCGTGGTTGGATCGAAGTGATCTGCGGCTCGATGTTCAGCGGCAAAACCGAAGAACTCATCCGGCGACTAAAACGTGTGCGTATCGCCAACCAGAAAGTCGAAATCTTTAAACCCGCTGTTGATACGCGGTACGATATCCGCAACATTGTTTCGCACGATGACAACGCCATTGTTTCAACGCCCATCGACAATTCACAAACCATTTTGCTGATGGCCGACAACTGCGATGTCGTCGGGATAGATGAAGCACAGTTTTTCGACGATCAGCTCCCGGAAGTATGCGACCAGCTCGCCCTGCGCGGACTGCGCGTTATCGTAGCCGGACTTGATATGGACTACACCGGGAAACCTTTTGGACAGATGCCATTTTTACTGGCCAAAGCAGACTACATTACCAAGTTGCATGCCATTTGCGTTAAATGTGGAAATATTGCGAACTACTCCTACCGCAAAACACCCCAAACCGGACAGCTTCTGTTGGGTGAGAAGGATATGTATGAGCCGCGTTGCCGTTACTGTTATCATAATGCGGATGGAGACCCGAAAATATAAGATATAAGATATTTGGATGTAATATCTGCCAATTGCAGTATGCCTATCTTACATCACTACATCTTAAATCTTACATTTTACATAACCCAGGAAGATTCAGCTTTCAAAACCTGTACCCCAGGGTCGTAGAATAACTATAATAGAATGACACAATAGGCACTACCGGTCCTGCATCAAACAAACCATTGTACTGCATATCGAGAGAGAAATGCTTTGACATGGATGTATTGAAGTTCACCACGCCGGAAATACGTGGGCGGAAAAAATCATTGAATGCGGCCTGGTAGAAGACAATCAATGACAGCTTGCTCACGGCAGAAACATTCCCTTCGAGCTTTATATAATTATTCGATTTCAGTTCCCGGCTGGATTGTTTCATAGGATTGGGAGGAATTTTTGCAGAATCAACGGCCGTATAATTCCACAGCTCGTTTTCATACATCAGCCCGGTGGCTACTGACAACTCCCAAAGCCGGCGATGCCAGAAGTTATACCGCAGGTTTTCACCGGCAACAAACCGATGCAACATGCCCAATGCTTCATCCCATTGATATTGCACAAAACTTTCCGGGTGTAGCTGGTCTTTGTAATGGTTGCGCCAGCGCAGGTGCAGGTAGCCTTTATTCAAAAAACTACTCGCGCCATCATAGGTGAAGCGCTCGCTGCCGGAAAAAATAAAAAGGTTTTTGCGCTGCTGGAGCGCCAGGTCTACTCTATTGGTGGCATCGAGCAGGGTTAGCTTTTGCTTGTCCGCCTCCAGTCCCAATAAAATATTCCCATTCCAAACGGGCCTGGTTCCGTAGGCCGAGGTATCAATTTTATCGATATTAATAATCTGGGCTTTGCCGGCCACTGCAATTATTGCCAGGCCAGTAGTAAAGAGTATTTTCTTCATGGCAGCGGGTTGAATAAAATTACCCTGTTTTCGGCGCGCCGAAGTACATTTGTTGCAAATCAATTGTTATCAAGCCCGCAAGTCCCATCATTGCCCTGTTCAAAAAAGACATCCTGCTCGAAATCCGCCAGCAGTACAGCTTCTACGGCGTATTGCTGTATGTGGCAGCCACCATTTTTGTACTCTACCTTGCCATGGGGCAACCCGAAATCAATGTATGGAACGGCCTTTTCTGGATGATCCAATTATTTGTTTGTGTGAACGCCGTGGCCAAGAGTTTTCTGGCGGAGAGCCGGGGCCGGATGCTCTACTTTTATACGATTGTGGGCGGAAGACATTTTATTCTTGCCAAACTCCTGTTCAATGTGCTGCTGATGATGGCCATGACATTAACGAGTTGGTTGCTCTTTGCTGTTTTCCTGGGTAACCCGGTTATCCATTTCTGGCAATTCCTCGGCATCACATTACTGGGTGGCACCAGCCTTAGCCTGGTGTTTACATTCTTATCGGCCATTGCCGCCCGCGCCCAGCAGAATGCAGCGCTGATGGCCATCCTGGGATTTCCCCTGATCATTCCTCAACTCCTGCTGCTGATGAAAATTTCGAACATCGTTTTTGCAGATGTTATCCAGGCGGGGCTCACGCAAATATTGCTGTTGCTGGGCGGACTGGATCTGCTGGTAATAGTGCTGGCAATGATCCTGTTTCCATTTTTATGGAAAGACTAACAGTGTACAATTTCTAACAAGCATGGCTTTTCATGAAAAATTGAACAGCACAACAGGGGTTTCGCTGCAATTCCTGCACTCAGATCTGCGACCGATTATATCCTGCCAATTTTGTAGGCCCGCTGGTGTTTTGAATAGCTTTGTACTACATTTGCAGCGCTCAAAGACAGACAATTGTCTGCAAAGCAAGCATGAACTATGCGTAAGTCCTGGTGGAAGATACTATGCGCCGTCATTTTATTGTATACCGTTTCCTGCGGTTTGCTGTTTGATGTGCCGGCCCGGGAAATCCTGCACGAAACCATCCGTAACCTGTTTTTCCACGTGTGTATGTGGATGGCGATGATGGTATTGCTCTCAGCCTCGGTGTATTATTCCATCCGCTACCTGCGCACACAACAACTTCGCGATGATATTTACGCAGTGAATTATGCAAAAGTAGGGTTGCTCCTGGGGATACTCGGGTATGCCACCGGCGCCGTATGGGCCAAATATACCTGGACGGAATTCGCCGACATGTCGCAGATCTTTACCGAACCAAAACTCACCGGCACTGCCATCGCCCTGTTGATCTACTTTGCCTACCTCGTATTGAGAGGATCACTCAATGACATTGATAAGAAAGCACGCATCAGTGCGGTCTATAATATTTTCGCTTACGCCATGCTCTTCCCGTCGATTTGGATACTGCCAAGGTTGATGGAGAGCCTGCATCCCGGAAGGGGCGGCAATCCAGCCCTCAATTTTAATGATCTTGATAGCCGTTTACGGATTGTGTTCTGGCCTGCTATTATCGGGTGGACCCTGCTCGGTGTGTGGATCACGACACTGAAAATCCGGATCGATTTATTAAAAGAAAAAAGTTTATTGAATGGCTAAGAAAATAATTTCCCTCTTTACCTGTTTATATATGATGCTGCCGGTGTCCCTGCTGGCCCAGGTCACCGATCCGCAAAAGCAGTATACAGCTTTCGACATGCGGCAGAATGGAAAGATCTACGTAGTGGTGGCCGTGATGGTGATCATTATGGTGGGCTTATTGCTGTATATGCTGCGACTTGACAGAAAAATAACCCGGCTCGAAAAAGACAGTCGCTGATTGTCGAAGGCATCCACGCAAACAATTACAACCAAAAACCGTAACCCCACCGAACCCACTACATACGATAAAAAGCAGTTTTTAACTAACAAACGATTGTACCTATAATTAAATTTTCATTTTATGGCAGGACAGCATGAATACAGCTTTTTTGGCGCTGTAGAGCAAAGCTTCGATAAAGCTGCAAAGTTTACCACTATCGATCCGGGCTTATTGGAACAAATCAAACAGTGCAATTCCGTTTACCGGATGCACTTCCCCGTTAAAATCGGCGACAAAATTGAAGTGATTAAAGCATACCGTGTACAGCATTCGCACCACAAAACGCCCTGCAAAGGCGGTATTCGTTTTTCTACGGCCGTGAACCTGGATGAGGTGATGGCACTGGCAGCGTTGATGACGTACAAATGCGCTATCGTAAACGTGCCGTTTGGAGGTGCGAAAGGCGGTATCAGCATCGACCCCAAAAAATATACACCCTACGAACTGGAAAAAATTACCCGTCGTTATACCCACGAGCTCATTAAGAAAAACTTTATCGGACCAGGCACCGATGTACCGGCACCCGACTACGGTACCGGCGAACGCGAGATGGCATGGATACTCGACACGTATACCAGTATGCGTCCTGGTGAAATCGATGCGCTGGGTTGTGTTACCGGAAAACCTGTGACCCAGGGTGGCGTACGCGGTCGCCGCGAAGCAACAGGCCTCGGCGTATATTATGGATTGCGCGAAGTGTGCAGCATGCCCGATGTAATGAAGAAGCTGGGGTTAACAACCGGTGTAGAAGGGAAACGGGTGATTGTACAAGGCCTCGGAAATGTGGGCTATCACGCTGCGAAATTTTTCCGCCAGGGCGGCGCCAAAGTAATCGCACTCGCAGAATACGAAGGAGCGATCATGAATGCGGATGGACTCGACGAAGATGCCGTATTCCAGCATCGTAAGAAAACCGGTTCTATTCTCAATTTTCCCGGTGCCACCAACCTGGCCAAATCGGGCGATGCGCTGGAACTTGAATGCGATATCCTGATACCTGCCGCACTTGAAAATGTAATCGACGGACGCAACGCACCAAACATCAAGGCAAAAATTATCGGTGAAGCAGCGAATGGTCCGCTTACACCCGATGCTGATGAAGTATTTATAAAGAAAGGTATTCTTGTTGTACCGGACATGTACCTCAATGCCGGCGGTGTAACGGTAAGCTATTTCGAGTGGTTGAAAAACCTTAGCCACGTGCGCTATGGCCGTATGGAAAAACGCTTTACAGAAAATATGAACAGCCATATTCTTGGACAGATTGAAGCGCTGACCGGGAAACAGGTAGTGGAGCGTGAACGTGATTTCATTCTGCACGGTGCAGACGAGGCCGACCTTGTATATAGCGGACTGGAAGAAACAATGATTACGGCTACGCGCGAAATCATGGAGGCCTGGAAGGCCAATCCGGCTATCCCCGATATGCGCACGGCGGCTTACGTTGTAGCCATTAATAAAGTAGGTACGAGCTACGCGGAGCTGGGCATTTTTCCTTGATGAAGTTGAAAGGTTTAAGAGTTTAAGGTTTAAAGTTCTTCATGTGTGGCGCGCTGTGTTTTTCGCAGTCTGGTTTAACGCCATCATCCTTTTTCTCCAGAGATTTATAACATCAGCTTCTTTTACGAATAAGAAACCCCGGTCATCCGGGGTTTTTGTTCTTTATCAGCTTACTATTTCAGTAGTCTGGTACCGTCTTTTCCGGCGCTGCAGGTATTTGTCATGGATGATGGTAGCCATCGGCTTCTGGTACACTTTTCCTTCCACCCATGAAATGATATCGAGGTAGGCAAAGGCCCTTGTTTCAAAACGATTGTTTTCAAACTGCTTGATCTTTTGCAGGAATGCTTCCAGTTCGGTACGAAGCCTTGCGCGGGGCAGGTGAAAAGACCGGCGCAGGAATTTGAACACCTCTTCTTCCACCACGGTTACGTGCTGCTTCTTTGCCATAAAGCGATACACCGATTTGGTAAGGTATTCCATCAGCTCATAATTGCCCATTTCAAAATGAGCAATCAGGTGCAGCAAGCGTGCGTACGATTGCAAATCATCCCGTATATCCAGTTGTTGGTTGATGATCTTCTGAAGATAGTCGATACAGGTACCATAGTCTTCGCTGCCGAAATAAAGGCTCGCGATTTTATAATTGAGCACCATGATCCGGTGATTATCGATAAACAGATCATAAGCCTGTAATTTCTCTTCTATCTGCGGAACCAGTTTCAATCCTTCCCGGAACGTACCCTTCATCGTATGCTGGTTCACCTTGGCGCTCGTGATATAAATAAATGCCTGGATGCGGAAGTTGTCGTGCTCCTGCACGCGCTCCGTAGCCGCAAAGTTTTCAAACTGCTGCAGCGTGAGTTCAAACTTTTCATAATTGCGTAAATCGAAATGCGCATTCAGCAGTGTATGGTAGCCTTTGATGCAGTGACCGGTTTCGACACGTTTCATCAGTGGCTGTTCGTCGAACAAATCCACCCACTTCTGCGCATAGCGATAATACATCAGGAAATCCAGCCGGATAAATGCATACCAGGAGTAACTCTGGTAGAGATAGAGCCGCTCGTAAAACCCGGTTTGATCAAAGGCGCCCGCAGGCTGCTGGGCTTTGAGGAATTGTTTGAGGGCCGCTTCATCCGATTCATTCCGCGCATGGCCATTCTTGATGAACCAGCTGTACATCAGCATCGCGAGGTTCGAGAGTTTGGCCACCATGTCTATTTTTCCGGTGACTTCAGCCGTTTCTGCCGACAATTGTTCAGCACGGCTTTGCATGCCGCGGGTGATGTGCAGCATCTCAATACGCTTCTCCAGCGCCAGCACCAGGGTAAGAAAATTGAACTTATCGTTGGCCTTGGCGGTTTCTTTTGCCTTCTCAAGTATTTTCAAACTCTGGTTGAACAAGCCCTTTTTGTAAAGGATATGCGCATAGTCGAACTGCTCATTCAGCTGTAAGTCAATACTATCAGAGCTTTTCAGCAGGCGGAGACTGGCCAGCAACTGTTTGTACAGGTGCACTTTTATGTTCGACAACTGGGGCTTCTTAATAGAAGGCAGCTTTTTGAGGAGGGTCGCTTCGTCGTATTCCTTTAATTTATCCAGCGCGTCGAATAACTCAATGATTTTGAGGTCCTCGTTGCCCGAACTCCGCTTGATGTACAACTTGAAATTCCTCTTTTCCGACTTCTCCAGTGAATGCACCAATTGAAATAAACTATCCGAAAAACGGTTGGACATAATGATTTAAATTTCATAGAACCTAGTCTGGGCAAGGCTTTCAGCTTTCCGCGCCCTGTTTACACGTAATGAAAACAAGGCCAACTTGGAAAAAAGAACATCCCAACACTTCCTATCTTTAATTTATCAAAGCAAAGCGGAAGTGTTGGAGATGTTTGTTGGCAAGGCAATGGATCGTTAAAGGTCGAATTTAAGCAAAAAGAGAAAGCTGGTTAGACAGCTCAACATATTTCGAAGAGTTTCATATGGCAAGCAATCGTTAGAGGTCAGTCCGTTTCTACGGAAGGACCTTTTTTTTATGCCTTTTTACTGAATTGTC
>JAGWTK010000172.1 GCA_028876035.1 Bacteroidota bacterium | reverse complement strand
TCCCTGGTCTTTAGTCGATAGTCAGTAGTCGGTAGTCAATAGTCTCTTGTCTGCGCTTCGTGGGAAAGCGTTTTTTGGTTCTTCGTTCACCGTTCATGGTGCTGTATGCGGGATCGCTCCGCTCGTGTGGACATCTTTCTACATTGGCCTTTCACCAGAATCACCCGATCTTATGATGCGATTAATGATCTTGCTCTGTCTTTGTAGCGCGCTCCAATTGCGAGCCCAAAATTTCAAGGTAATTGGATTCTATAACGCGAAGGAAGATGCGGCCCACATTAGTTTTGTACATGAGGCGAACCACTGGTTTGCCGAGCAGGCGAAAGCATATGGGTTTAGCTATGATAGTACCAACGACTGGACAAATCTTAATACCGTCAATTTGCGTAAATATGCAGTGGTGCTGTTTTTCGATACACGTCCGGAAAAGCCGGAGCAGCGGCTCGCATTTCAACATTATATCGAACATGGTGGTGGATGGCTCGGTTTTCATTTTGCCGGTTTCGCATTAACTCCCTCTGCCTATCCGCAAAACTGGGATTGGTATCACCAGCATTTTCTCGGCTCAGGGTCATATATGAGCAATACCTGGCGTCCGACCAGCGCAGTACTCAAAGCAACAGACAGTACCCATCCCATTTTGACTGGCATTCCTTTACGGTTTACGGCCTCTCCCAATGAATGGTACCGATGGGAAAACGATTTGCGGTTGAATGATTCCATTCAGATTCTGCTGTCGATTGACAGCAGCAGCTTCCCCCTGGGAACCGGCCCAAAACCAAATGAGATCTGGCACAGTGGCTATTATCCCGTCGTATGGACCAATCGTTTCTACCACATGGTCTATTTCAACATGGGGCACAATGATATCGATTACGAGGGCAAAACCAACCGGGAACTCTCTTTCCAATTTGCGAATGCAACCCAA
The DNA here is from genome assembly GCA_028876035.1 of Bacteroidota bacterium. GTDB lineage: Bacteria > Bacteroidota > Bacteroidia > Chitinophagales > Chitinophagaceae > JACMLD01. The sequence goes on along the minus strand of JAGWTK010000172.1, from coordinate 6,973 downwards.
AACAAACTGATCCTCAACAGCCTTTTTTGGGTAGCCCGGAAAAAGATCCCTGGTTCCAAAAAACGTAGAAAAACGGACAATAACAGAAAACCAGGCTAAAGGCTGGCAAAAACTGCTATTTTATACTATTTTGTCCGCAAACCCAATTATCGTGAAAACCGTACCCATTCTCTCCTTGCTGATCTTCGGCATGCACATTACACATGCACAGCCAAAGCTGGATACTTCCGGCGCACTCGGCGACAGCGGCGTAGTGTTAAAGCAACAAAAAGACAATATCATTAATGCCAATACCATTCTCAAAATTGAGAATTTAGGTACTGCCATCAATACACCAATGGCAGAACTGCGTCCAACGGTTTCTGCAGATGGGGATCTGTTGTTTTTTATCTGTGAAAACCATCCCCGCAATACCAAATATCGCTCTGTACCCAATTCCCAGGACATCTGGTTTTCGGAACGCGACAGTACCGGTAAATGGAGTAAGGCTGTTCACCTCGGTTACCCGCTCAATACCGTTCAATACAATGCAGTGTATTGGATATCGCCCGACAACAACCGGATTCTTATCCGCGGTGCTTTCATGAACGGGGCATACAACGGCAAAGGTGTAAGCATGTGTACCCTTACTGAAGAGGGAAACTGGAGCGAACCGAATGCCCTGATCATCAAAAATTATTACAAGTACGATCGCGGCCGCCAGTCTGGCGCAACGATGGGTCACGACGGACAAACGCTCCTGCTCTACATGACACCCGAAGAAGGCAGTGGAGCCAACGATATCTACGTTTGTTTTCTTACCAAAAACGGAACCTGGACAGAACCCAAAAGCCTGGGACCAAAGATCGATCTTCCGGAATACAATGAGATGACGCCCTATTTGGCGCCGGACGGCGTGACAATGTATTTTAGCAGCAATCGTCCGGGCGGACTGGGTGATAACGATATCTGGATGACCAAACGCCTGGATGATAGCTGGCAGAAATGGTCGGAGCCGGTGAACCTGGGAAGTCCCATCAACACGCCCAACTGGGATGCATTCTTTACGCTGGATGCAGGTGGCGAATATGCCTACCTCACCACAAGTTTGAATACGATTGGCGAAAGCGATATTGTTCGGGTGAAACTGCTGGAAAAAGAAAGACCCAAGCCAGTGCTGATGGTTACCGGCAACGTGTACAACCAAAAGACCAAACAACCACTCAGTGCATCGCTCGTGTATGAAACCCTGCCGGACGGAACGATTGTGGGCAATGGTATATCGGCACCCTACGACGGCGCCTTTAAAATCGTTTTGCCTTACGATAAAAACTATAGCATTCGCGCTTCTGCCGACCATTTCTTTGCCATCTCTGAGAACCTTAACCTCGATTCGCTGGTGAAAGCCGGGCACAAAGTAATTCACAAAGACCTCTACCTGGCTCCCATCGAAATCGGGCAGACGGTTCGGCTGAACAATGTATTCTTTGACTTCGACAAGTTCAACCTGCGCGATGAATCATTTGTAGAACTTGACCGCGTGGTAAAGATGATGTCTGAAAACCCGGCGCTTGAAATCGAAATCAGTGCGCATACGGATAGCCGTGGTTCGGACGACTATAACCTGAAACTGAGTGATAACCGCGCAAAATCAGTCAGGGATTATATTCTGAGCAAGGGTATTGCAGCCAATAGGGTGATATCTAAAGGTTACGGTGAAACCAAACCCGTGGCCAGCAACGAAACCGACGAAGGACGACAGTTCAACCGAAGGGTAGAATTTACGATTACCAAAGACTAGTCAGCACAAACCAATAACAAACCTCCGGCGTTTACTTACCCGTAATTGCCGGAGGTTCTTTTATGTCGAGAAATGCCGTTTTGCTGATGGTTTGCCCGTTTGCGGTGATTCCCTGTAATACAATGGTATAACGGCCGGGGATATCCGAAGTATAAAAACTGAGCTGTCGCTTTCCATTTTTATCGGTAGATGCATCGGCCGTCCAATAGAGCAACTGGCGATAATCGGGAAGGTGCGATAGGGCTTCTGAGGGCTGACTGTAATCCGGCGAATAAAATTCCCGCTGCAATTGCAAACCCTGGTAATCGATCACCGTGGTGTGCGGATCAAGTTCAAAGCCATCCATATTTCCCTTGTAAGTGATAAAATTCACGATGCCTTCGAAAGCCATATTGCCCATGAAGTAGCGGCGCGATACAACGTCCAGTTTTTTTACCTTCAACGGGTCGTATTGCAGCAAATGGTTGAAATCGAATAAGGGCACTCCGTCCAGCAATACCAACGGATCACTGTTGAAAAAGCCTTTTGAAGGTTCGTCGTACACAGGCAGGTGATAGCGCCCATTCTGCTTTCGCACGTTTACCGGGGTTACGTATTCACGCAGTACTTCTTCCATGGCGTTGAACCGCGTATAATTATCGAGCAGGTAACTTACATCGGCTTTATAATAAAACGGCATGGTATCAACGGCTGGCAGACTAAATTGGCGCATCCGGCCTGCATTGAATTCATTCTGTACCTGTACTGCCATATTCTGTAGTTGCAGCTCCGGCTCACTGATGGTAGCTATTTTTTCCTGGTTAAAAGCGGGTGTGTACTTTTCTGAAAATGGATTTTGTAATTCTATAGAAATCGTACTGTCTGCATAATTGTCTGTCTGCACTATTATCTCGCCTGTGTTATAGAAATCCCGCAATTCAAAAACTACTCTACCGGTGCTGTCGCTGATAGATCCTTTGAACTGCGTACGCGTACCCGGTACTGAAAGATAGCAGGCTGCATCGCGAATCGGCACCCCGGTTCCGGTTCGCGTCATCCTGCCTGTTACAATATGCCCGTTGCGTTCGGGCACAAAGCTGAATAAAGGTGGTCGCTGGCTGAGTACATCCTGCCATTTAAATCTCCTCCACCCATAGGTAAGCATTAAATGATCCATCGAAGCCTGTACGATCGAATCGCCGGTATGCTGGAAATACCAGGACGGATCTTCAATCCGGCCGGGAATATCAGAAGCGAGCAACAGGTAACTGCTGATGTCTGCTTCCGCATCAGCAGGAGCTGCGTCCGTCCGGTATACAGCTACTGAGCAATTGGCGGGTAGCACTACCCCACCGTAGTTCATTGTGGTGAGATCAAGACGCACTTTGCTGCGCGTATTGTATTCGGCAGCGTCTGTCCTGATATCCGCCTGCAACGGATAGCGCGGATAAGTGAACCAAAGGCGTTCACAAACCGGTTGGCGTGCTGCATTGAAAAGTGTAATATGTGATATGCCTTCCGACAATTGGTCGGTCCGTAATGTGAAACTGGTGCGGCCATTTTGCAGGGTGTTGCTGAGGGATGCCTTCAAACTATTCCTGCTGTGTACAAAAAGATACACCGAAGCGGGCTCGCGGGAAGTGGATCGCACATTGACCAGCACAGTACCTTCGGGGCCTGGTGTAACTTCCATCACATCACCAAAGGAAGCTGCAGCGGGTAACGTACCGCGGAGGATAGTGCCATCCGCCAGGCGCAAAACAGTTTTGTACTGTTCATTGGCTTGCGGTAGTAATCGGAAAGAGCCCATTCCTTTGGCAAGAGGGGCAAATTGCAGTACGGTATCACCTCCGGCATTCAGCACGGCACCGCGGGCTGCCTGGTCTGCGGAGGCAGTGTTGCGGATCCGGAAAGCAATGCGGCTTTCGATTCCGGCGACCAGGTTGCCGCCTTCGGGAAAGAAGGCAATCTCAGGGGCAGGGGCAGCAGCAGCGGCTGGCAGGCCACTACGTGTATTGATGACGGTTATCCGCTTTTCAAAATAGAATGCAGGATCAAAATTCTTCATCCAGTTGGTGTAAGCGCGTAGTTTATAAGTTCCGGACTGAATGCTGGTGGGCAGGAAAAATGAGCCGTTACCCTCGCTCCCGTTCAACGCAATTTTTGCCCTGAGCACCGGCTTATTATTATTGTCCAGCACTTCGGCATACGCCAGCGATGAAAATGCAAGTGGCCGGTGCGTAGCTGCTTCTACGTTGTATATCTTGAACCAACAGATTTCGCCGGCGGCATAGACGGGTTTATCTGTATGCAGGAAGAGCTTTTCCTGCAATGTAGCCGACACATACCTGCGAAAGCTTGCCACGGTTTCATCCTGTGCAATGATTTTCCCCTCCCGTGCGACCAGGATGCAGGATAGCAACAATAGGCTGCGGAATAGATTTATAGCTGTCGAGCGCATCATAAAAAAGAGTCTATGGCCAGAAAGATGGTTTTACTGAACTGCCCCGAAGCTGGCAGTCAACACAAATAGGGTCGGACGCATAGAAGGAAACGATATCACCCCTTGGACTCACTTCAAATGCATAACTGGGTAGCAGGCCGAGCCCGAGCTGCGTAATGCTATCCGATATATTTGGAATTTTTACCTGGTTGCACTGATCGTATACATTGAATCCCCAGTCGCCGATGGCGCCGCGGTCGATAAATATTCGCTTTTCCTGGATGGGACAGATACTAACATAACCGATTACCGGTTCGGCGGGGTTGTCAAGGCAATGGATGTTAGAATTGAGTTGCGAAGGCTGCGGGTCAAAAATGGATCCGGTTTGCTCCGTGTTTTTCTTCATGGTTTCCATGAAGGCGTATCCTTCTTTGCTCAGTACGTACTGACGGACATTGACACTGTAAAGAACACTCACTTTCCAGGAAGCAGGCTCGATAAAAATCAAAGGAAGCTGCACAACGTCTTTGGCAAGTTTTGCCGTAGAACCAAGGTTGATATTAGTTGATGGCTGTGTCTTCCAGCAGAAATACATTTTGGGTACGTAATTATAAGTAGTGGAATCGAGGTAGCCCACACTGTAGATATCCTTGCCCCGCACTTGCCTTACAACATATTTCAACACGGCAGGATAGGCTGAATGGTATTCCCAGGTTTCAGTATACGACCATTGATAGTACCGGGTGGTGTCGGCAGGGTCGTGCGTGTTAACGTATAACTGGATACCGTCATTCTCCTTTCTCCAATTTACACTGTCAATCGGCGGATTGTTTTTAACGGGTACATAGTCGGATGCATATTTTTTTCCGCTGTTCGTAACAATGGAGAGTTTATATTTCTGTGAAGCTGCCAGCGAAAGATTGGTCGCCGTATAGTGGCCGGGTGAGGTTTCCTGGAGTGTGCGGATACTGTTATCGAGCCCGACCACCGTTACGTTCGCTCCTTTTTCTAACTGGATGGACCTGTCACTCAGTGAAGTGCTTCGACTCAGGATGAGTTCGGTTGAACCACTCCCGCTGTTGATAACGCCTTCTACTACCAGGTAACCGGTAGCCGTGGCGCGAAGCGGTGCGTCGTAGCGCTCCTTGCAACCAGCGAGTGCAGCTACCAGCATTGCTATCAGTAAGAATTTTTTCATGCCTTAGAATCGGATGTTGAAATTAATATAGGGTATGGCAGCGCCAAAAATGGAGAGCTTATACCCATTGATGGTTCCACCTTCGGAAACATAATATACAGAATAAGGATTTTTCCTGCCCGTTATATTGTAGACGCCGATCGTCCATGAATTGTGTGTACGCTGGTGCACTTTGTGGTTACCGTCGATGTTCATGGAAAAATCCGTCCGGAAATAATCAGGAATACGATATGAATTCCTGTCAGCAAAAAGCGTACGTACCGAGCCGGCATAGTTATACAGTCCTACCGGCAACGTAATCGGCCTTCCCGTACTGTAAGTGGCGTTCACCGAAATACTGAAGCGGTGGCTGAACCGGTAATTGCCAATAGCCGTTACATCGTGCGGCTTGTCGTAGTTGGCCGGGTAATAAGCGCCCTGGTTAATAATTTCACCGGTCGTGGGATTGTTGGCCCGCAACAGGGTACGCGACCAGGTATAACTTATCCAGCCATTCAACTTACCGGTTAGTTTTTTCACGAGGAGCTCAACCCCATAGGCTTTGCCTTCTGTTCCCATCACATCGGTTTCAATGTGATCGTTGAGCACAAGGTTGGCGCCGCTCTTGTAATCGAGGTAGTTCTTCATCCTTTTGTAATACACTTCCACGGATGTTTCAATGGTGTTTGCCTTGAAATTTTTATAAAGTCCCAGGGACACTTGTCCGCCCTCCTGTGGCTTAATATTGGGGTCACTCAGCTTCCAGATATCAGTGGGTGCCATGGCCGTGGTATTGGACAGGGAATGAATGTACTGTCGTTGTGTATTGAAGCCAGCTTTAATAGAGAAACTGTCGTTGATAGCATAGCGCAGTCCAAACCTGAACTCCGGGGCGCTGTAAGCTTTCACGACGCCGCCATTGTAGGTTTTACTGGAAAGAAGCGTGCCTTCTGTTTTGGGCAAACCATCGGCATAGATGTTCACGTTTTGCGGGCCGAGGTAGTCATATAGCGTAAACCGCACACCCATATCGGCGGACAACGATGCACTTACATTGTAGTGATCACTCAGGTATAGTGAGTTTTCCAAAGCTTGTTCCGGTGCCAGGTTCTTGGGTACAACCAGCGAGCTGTTTCCCTGCGGCTGGTAATTGCCGGGGTGCAGTTTATAGTATAAACTGTTCAGACCAAAATCAAGTGTATGCTTGCTGCTCAGGTAATAGTTAAAATGAGTCCTGAGATACACCTGGTTGATGTCAAATCCCAATGTATACGCACTCAACGGCAGGCGGTCGCTGGAAATCTTGTATGCGTATTTATCATACCCGGTTGTGATAAGCGCGTTCAGCTTATTGTTGAATATATGCTTCCATTTGATACCGAAATTGGTATTGCCATATCCGTAACTGGTGTCACTGTTCAGGTTAAAGCGATCGTGACTGGTATAACCGGAGAGGTAGATTGAATTTTTCTTATTGAACTCGTGACTGATGCTGGCATTGAGATCGTAGAACGATGCCTTGCTGTCGCGGTATTGCGCCGGCAACTGTTTAAGCAGCCAGTTGGCATAGGTAGTTCTGCCGCCTACAATAAAA
>JAGWTK010000171.1 GCA_028876035.1 Bacteroidota bacterium | reverse complement strand
CGGTGCCACCATTCAAAACATTCTGCAGTTTCAAAAAGACTACGACGATGTGAAAGTGGTGAAACTGGAGCAGAATTATCGCAGCACGCAGAATATCCTGCATGTAGCCAATGAAATTATTGCGAACAACAAGGGCCAGATAGAAAAGCGCCTGTTTACCGATAACGCCGAAGGGGAAAAAATCAAACTGGTACGCACAGCATCTGACAACGATGAGGGTCGGTTTGTCGCCGACACCATCCAGGAACAAAAACTGCGGAATCATTTTAATAACCGCGACTTTGCCATTCTCTACCGTACCAATGCCCAGAGCCGTTCTTTCGAAGAAAGCCTGCGTCGCATGGGTATTGCTTATACCATATACGGTGGCATCAGCTTCTACCAGCGCAAAGAAATCAAAGATTATATCGCCTATCTCCGTTTGCTGGTAAACCCGAAAGACGAAGAAGCGCTCAAACGCATCATTAACATTCCGGCAAGGGGCATCGGTAAAACATCTGTCGACCGCGCCATCCTGGCTGCGAATGAAAACAATATTTCTTTCTGGGAAGTACTGGAAAGGGCACGCACGTTTGGATTCAAAGCGGGCACACTCGAGGCAATTGAGAATTTTGTGCTGATGATAAAAAGCTTTGCCAGCATGCTGCAAACCAAGAATGCCTGGGAAGTAGCGGTGCACGTGGGCAAGCAAACACAGTTTGTTAAAGAACTGTTCAACGACAAGAGCACCGAAGGCGTGCAGCGCTATGAAAACATCCAGGAATTACTGAACTCAATCAAAGAATGGACGGAGAGTCCGGATACCGAGGAAGGTGAAGTAGTGGATAAAAGCCTGGGCAGTTATCTCCAGCAGATTACCCTGCTCACCGACGCAGACGAAAAAGACCCGAATGCAGATACGGTGAAGCTGATGACCATTCACGCAGCGAAGGGACTAGAATTTGGTTGTGTGTTTGCGGCCGGACTGGAAGAAATGCTTTTTCCGAGTGCGATGAGCATAAATACCCGCGAAGAGCTGGAAGAAGAACGAAGATTGTTTTATGTAGTGGTAACGCGTGCCAAGCGCAAGCTCTGGATTACGTATGCCAATACCCGTTATAAGTTTGGCAGCCTGGTGCAAAACGAACCAAGTCGTTTCCTGGAAGAGATACCTGAACAGTATACGGATCGGAGTTTTGCCGGTGGCGGCCTGCGGAACCAATCCTCTTTTGGATTTGATACGCCCGCCTATACGCGCATGAATGGGGGTGGGTTTGGTAGCAATGGCGGTAGTTCAGCCGGCGAAGCAGAAAAACGCTATGGCCCTCCGCCGAATAAAAAGAAAGAAGCGCCTTCTTATGTAATGCCCAAACCACCTGCCCGCACCGTTGAACATACACCGTCTGCAGATTTTGTGGCCAGCGATACATCTGATCTGAAAGAAGGACAAAAAGTGGAGCACCAGAAATTTGGTTTCGGACAGGTTACCAAAATGGAAGGCTCTGCCCACAATCCGATTGCTACGGTGAAATTCGAACTCAACGGGGAGAAGAAGATTATGTTGAATTATGCGAAGCTCAGGATAGTTGAATAGTTTAAAGGTTTAAAAGTTTAAGAGTTGCTTAGCTGCGACAAACTTCAAAAAAAGCAAACCTGTAGCTAGCTTCGGCCGCTCTGCCGCCGCTTGAAGTACTTGAAAAAATCAGGGCGCTACACAGGAAGAACTTTTAAACCATTAAACTCTTAAACCCTTAAACAATAATCTCGAGCACACACCCCTTCCCCGGGTTTCCCTTTACATTAAACGAACCCTCATACGCATCGCAGAGTTGCTGTATGCGGGAGAAGCCGTGACCGAATTCGAGGCCGGCGGGGTCAAAGCCTTTTCCATTGTCCTTCACCGATAGTTTCACCTGTTCACCCACGAGCTGGAGCTGTACCATCGCATGCGAGGCGTTGGAATGGACGCGGATGTTTTTGAGCTGGAGCTGCACGACGCGGTAGAACAGCAGCTTTTTTTCCTTGCTCATTTTCTTTTCAACTGTTTTGGAGGCATTCAGCTCAAACCGGATCTTGCTGCGCCCCCCGGCAGACTGGAGTAATTCTTCCAGTGCAGGTAATAAACCAAAAAACGGCAGGCTTTCGGGAGAAAGCTGTTTGGAAACCGATCTGATTTTCTCGATGGATAACCGAAGCAGCTGCTGCGCATTCCGGAGCCATTCTTTTTGTTCTTTACTGGCTGCCTCCTGTTTTACCTGTTCAATGTTGAGGTTAATGGTAGCGAGTACCTGGTTGATATTTTCATTCAGCTCATCGCTGATTTCTTTTCTTTCCTGTTCTTCGGCTTGCAAAATAGCCAGGCTGAAGGCGCGTTGTTGCCTGCGGGTTTCGTTTTCACCAGCTTTTTCGATTTCACGGATGCGTGTAAGGTCCTGCATGGTGCCCACAATGCGATAAGGCTTGCCCTTCTCATCACGAACCACGTATAATTTTTCCAGGACCTTCTTGTAGTGTCCGTTTTTGCATCGAAAGCGGTATTCTCCCCACCAGCTGTTTTCCTTACTGCGAAGAAGCTGGTCGAGCCGCTCGATCACCCGCTTTTTATCGGAAGGATGCAGGTTATCGCGCCACCAGTTGACATTGTCGCGCATCTCTTCTTTGCTGTAGCCAAACAAACGGGTAATATCCTTATTGTAGTAGGTTTCGCCCTTTTCGAGGTGAAAATCCCAAATGCCTTCATTCGTGGCACGTGAAAGAAGGTTGAACCGTTGCAAAGATTCATCGGGGACTTTGCTTTTTGCTGCCGCTGGTTTTCCGGATGTTTTCATGCCAGGTTCGGGGGAATATTCAATAAAGCTACACCTGGCAACCTGCTGTCCCAAATCTGTTTATTCACTATAGTCAAATCATTTATATGTTGTCGTGCATACAGCTCATCGATGAACCCGGTTTTAAGTCCTCATTAAATTGTGTTTCCATGCAGGCCTTTGTTGTACCTTTCCTGCGCAGCCAGTTTCCTTCGCAAAGCCCATCCCACCCCATCCCGTATCGGGTTATTTTAAAAAACGTTTATGAGAAAAGTCGTAAGCGCTGCTGCAGGCATGGCTTGTATGCTGCTAATGAGTATTGCGGGTATGGGACAAATTAAGGGCGACCCGCCATTAAAACAGTCCCCGGGTATCATTCCACTCCAAAAAAGTACACTGCGGCTCTCGCCTGTACTTCAGCAATTGTCGAATTATCCTCCAGGACGCTCAATGCCGATGATGGGCGGAAATGCAGTGCAAAGCCTGCTCCAGTTCAGCGATGACCGGCATTTGCTGGTGGACATTATTACAGACGGAGACACGCGCGCTGCCGCGATGGCACTGCAGCGGTTAGGCTTCGCCGTTACGGGTATTGCCGGCAGGATGATTTCCGGTTATGCTGTTACCGACAGTCTTATTACCATGGCCCAATCTCCTTTTGTACATTTTATCAAACCGGCTTACCGGCCAGTGGCGCATCACGTGGGAGTGCCGGCTCGTATTGGCGATAAAAAGCCAGCGACGGTTGTACCCGTAACCGGACAGGGAGATACTGCCCAGGGTTCCTGGCTGGCCCGCCGGAAATACAAAGTGGAAGGGCGCGGCATAAAAGTGGGAATTTTATCGGATAGCTATAACAGTTTGGGTGGTGCTGCAACCGGCATCAGCGGCGCTGAACTGCCCGGTCCCGCTAATCCGCTCGGTTATAGAACACCGGTAGAAGTACTGCAGGATCTTGCGCCGGGTGCGGGTTCAGATGAAGGAAGGGCGCTGGCAGAGATTGTGCATGATGTGGCTCCGGCTGCCCGTCTTGCTTTTCACACCGCTAACGCCGGGGAAGCCAATTTTGCCCAGGGAATAGCGGATTTGGTTAATGCCGGTTGCCAGGTGATCACTGACGATATTCTTTATTATGATGAGCCCTTTTTCAGCGACGGCATCATCACCCAGGCTATCAACAAAGCGCGCGATGCCGGCGTGTTTTATTTTACGGCGGCGGGCAACCAATCGAACCGCTCCTACGAAAGCATCTACCGGTCATCAACAGACGCAGTGTTGGGCGCGGATAAAGGAACTGCCCATAATTTCAGCGGGGATACCACATTGGCGCGCTACTACCAGCCGGTGTTTATTCCTACCGGCGTTACCACTGTAATTTCTTTGCAGTGGGACCAACCCTTTTTCTCCGCCGGTGGAGCGGGCGCTGTTACAGACATGGATATCTACCTGATCAATGGATTTGGTGAAGTAGTGGCAGCTGGTATCAGCGATAACCTGATCAGCGGAGACCCGGTAGAGATAGCGGGCTTTACCAACCTTACCAGCGATAATGTTTTCTTTATTGTTATCGTCAAACATGCAGGTGCCGACCCGGGACGGTTGAAATACGTACTGTTCAACGGCGGCGGGTTCTTTGAAACCAACCCACCCATTCCTGGATTATATGCTCCAACACTCGTGGGACATAGCAAGGCCGATGGTGCGATTACCGTAGCGGCTGCGGCCTGGTATAATACACCTGGCTACGGAAAAGATACCGCGGTCGCTGAAAGCTTTTCATCGCTGGGTGGCGTAGCGGATTATTTCGACAACCATGGCAACCGGCTGACAGGGCGGATACCACAAAAGCCAGACATCACTGCACCCGACGGTGTCAATACCTCTTTCTTCGCCCCTGCAGGAGCAGGTGATATCATACAGGATACCGACAACTTCCCGAACTTTTTTGGAACATCGGCAGCAACGCCACATGCTGCAGGCGTAGCTGCACTCATGCTCGAAGCGGAAAAACTGCATCGTATTCGTCCAGCTGAGTTAAAAGGCATACTTGCTGCAACCGCATCCGACATGGACAATTCGTATACGCCCGGGTTCGACAAAGGTTTCGATTTTCAAACGGGGTTTGGTTTCATCCAGGCAGCGGCCGCAGTTGCAGCCGTGAAATTTCCGGCGAAATATATCAGGAACCTGGAACTGGAAGCCGTTTGCCCCCAGGGAGACCCGGAAACAACGCGTAGCTGGCGCATCAGCAATATGAACCCATTTCCCGTAGAAGTGAGCTGGATGGTGCCGGGAACAAGGCTATCCGGGAAAATTGAAGCTGCACCAGGCTATACTTATTTTAATACCAGTAATACTCCTGCGGGTAATCATTTTCGGTTACCCAGGAACGTTATGATCCTCTGGGATGATAACCTGGGATGCACCCGTCTTGCAATCGCAGCGGTGAAAAATCTTCGTTGTGCAACCGGGGAAGAGCGAATAATGGATACTGCAGCAGTAGATACAGAGCCGGTATGGTTGTCTGAAGTGTACCCCAATCCATCCCATAACCAGTTCCGGTTGTACTTGTCATTACCCGGCAGCGCCCCGGTGATGGTGCAGGTATTCAGTGCAGACGGGAGAATGGTCATGAACCAGCGCATCGGCGACACGAAATCGGTGGTTACCATCAATGCAGAGAGCTGGCGCGCCGGTATCTACTTATTAAATGTACGGCAAGGTGTTTTCAGCAAAACAATCCGGCTCGTCCGGCAATAAACTGAAATATAAAATGTTAAGCCGGCAACATCTGCTCCTGGCTTCTTAACCACTTTTTAAAGTGTTAACAACCAGTAAGTAATGCACTTTTAGCGAGGTTTTTTTGTAACTTCCCTAATTGCAGCAACGCATATGAGATACCGAGTTATTTGCATTGCATCCCTGCTGATAGTAACGATTGCCGCCGCTGTTTCCTGCTTTAGTCCCAATAGCAGCGACGACGGTATGACTGCCAATGGGATGATCAGTTACAATTTTCAAATTCGCCCGATATTATCGGACAAATGTTTTAAATGTCATGGACCGGACGCAGGCAAACGTGCCGCCGGTTTGCGGCTGGACATTGCCGATAGTGCACTGGCTCCCCTCAGGGAAACAAAGGGCGCCTTCGCTATTGTGCCTGGCCACCCTGAATCCTCCGAACTCTATCGCCGCGTTGCATCGGAAGATACTTCTTACCTCATGCCCCCGGTGGATGCTCACCTGGGTGTATTGACCAAATATGAAGTGTCGCTGTTCGAAAAATGGATTAAACAGGGCGCGCATTACGAGAACCATTGGGCTTTCACTGCTCCGAAGAAACAATCGCCCCCACCGGTATCTGATAAAGCATGGCCCAGGAATGAAATCGACTATTTCGTCCTGAATAAACTGGACCAGCTGGGTGTAAAACCCAATGAAGAGGCCGACAAGGAAAGGCTGTTAAAAAAACTTTGCTTTGATATCACCGGGTTACCTCCAACCATTGAAATGATGGATCGGTTCCTGGCCGATAATAGCAGCAATGCCTATGAAAAAATGGTGGATGAATTGCTGCAAACCCCGCAGTACGGTGAAAAAATGGCGGTGCATTGGATGGATGTGGCCCGCTATGCGGATAGCTACGGTTACCAGGATGATAATATCCGCTCGCAATGGCCCTGGCGCGATTGGGTGATACATGAATTCAACAGCAATCTACCTTACAACCAGTTTATCACCTGGCAGATTGCGGGCGATTTGCTGCCCAGTCCCAGCAAGGAACAAGTACTGGCCACCGCCTTCTTCAGAAATCACAAATACACAGAAGAAGGCGGCGTGATCCCGGAGGAGTACCGTATTGAATACCTGGTTGACAAAACCAAAACCTTTGGCAAGGGCATTTTAGGTATCACGATTGAATGTGCTCAATGCCACGATCACAAATACGATCCGTTTACGCAGAAAGATTATTACCGGCTGCTCGCCTTCTTTAATAATACCAAAGAAGCCGGCTTTGAGGGCGATGTAAGTACGTCACAGCCTGCAAAAACGCCGATGCTGAAACTTACCGACGAGGACATCAAATCCGGCATGGGCTATATCAGCAAGGTCGATACGGGTGCGCTCACCGTTTCGGTTATGGGTGAACGTGATACCCTGCGCAAAACCTATGTGCTTAACCGTGGCGTGTACAGTGCGCCGGGTGAAGAAGTACAGGCCGCAGCCATCCCGGCAATCATGAAATTTGACACCACCCGCTACCAGCGCAACCGCCTGGGTCTTGCGGCGTGGACAACCGACAGGAACAATCCCCTTACGGCGCGCGTATTTGTGAACCAACTATGGCAGGAAATATTTGGCAGGGGCATTATAAAGACCACGGGCGATTTCGGTATGCAGGGTGAGCTGCCTTCGCATCCGGCCTTGCTCGACTGGCTCGCGGTGGACTTCATGGAGCATGGCTGGAACATCAAACGGTTGGTCAAACAAATGCTGATGTCGGCCAGCTACCGTCAATCCACACAAATCTCGCCGGAGAAATTGAAAAAAGATCCGGAGAATGTATACCTCTCGCGCGGCCCGCGTCAACGCCTGCCGGCAGAGTTCATCCGGGATATGGTGCTTTCGAGCAGCGGCCTGCTGGTGAAAAAGATTGGTGGCCCCAGCGTAAAGCCCTATCAGCCCGAAGGCCTCTGGGAAGCCGCGACTTCCGGCCGGGGTGTACTCGCCACTTACAAGCAGGATCATGGCGATGCCCTCTATCGTCGCGGCTTGTATACATTTATCAAGCTAACCGTGCCGCCGCCTTCTATGGGCTTGTTTGATGCCAGCAACCGCGATCAGTGTGAAGTAAAGCGATTGAAAACGACAACGCCGCTACAGGCGCTGATGATGATGAACGATCCTACCGTACTGGAAGCGTCCAGGGTATTGTCGCAGCATCTTATGGAAGAAAAAACCGGGAATGATCAGAAAATCGAAAAAGCATTCCGGCTGATCGTTTGCCGCAAAGCCAACAGCAAGGAAATGGTCATACTGCAAGACTATTACAAAGATCAGCTGGCAGATTTTACGGCGGGCAAACTCGATGCAAAGGCAACGATCAAAGTGGGCGAATACAA
>JAGWTK010000170.1 GCA_028876035.1 Bacteroidota bacterium | reverse complement strand
GCCAGCTGCTCCAGTGAAATCCTTCCAGGCCCTGCAGGCGACCTGGCATGCAAGCGACAGACAACTGATCTGCTGCTGGCAATCCCGGCGCTGAAATACCTATGGCCACCGCCTTTGTACCCGTTTCGGTTTGCAATTGTTCAATTGATCTTTTTACCGCATTCTTCCAACCCGCGGCGCCATCATCATTGGTAGGTTCGAAGTGTTCGCGCAGGATGGCAAACGATTCATCGAGCGCCACCGCTTTGATGCGTGTGCCGCCCAAATCGATACCGATATAGATGGTTCCATTCATGGCAATTCGTTTAATATTGTCCCTCACTCACCGACCATCCGCCGTCAACGGCAATCAATTGCCCGGTGGTGAAGGCCGACTGATCACTCATAAAATAGACAGCCAGCCCATCGAGGTCCGATGGCTCTCCCATCCTCCCGCCCCCCAGCGGCTGTTTGGTTTTTACAAATGCTTGTATAGATGCATCTGCTGATGCACGTTTCGACATGGGTGTTGCTACCAGGCCGGGAGCGATCACATTCACCCTGATATTGTCTTTCGCATAACAAGCCGCTACCGATTTTGAAAATCCGATAATGGCTGCTTTCGCAGCAGCGTACGCATGGGTCGCAAAGAAATGCGGCGATGGTGCATAGGCCAGCACCGAACACATATTCAGGATGGTTCCGGGATGTTTTGTATCCAGCCAATACTGTACCGCTGCCCGGTTCGAGCGCATCAGCGACCGCAGGTTGAGGTCCAGCGTACGATCCCAACCTTCTTCCGTAAGCTGGTGCAGCGGTCCATCTCCCATACTTCTTCCACTACCACCTGCAACATGGTACAACCCGTCGGGTATACCAAATCGTTCGGCGCAGCGGGCAATGGCCAACTTTGCCGTCGAAGCATCGCGGGCATCTGCCAGTATCGTCTCAAAGAAATCGCCCTGTAGTTCAGCAGCTGCCTTCGAGGCATCGGTATCGGCCCCCACCGCCAGTACATGGGCGCCCTGTGCCAGGAAAGCCCTTGAGGCGGACAAACCTATGCCACTGGTTCCACCGATGATAACAATATTTTTCCCCTGCAGTAACATAGAACGCTTGCTGAATTGTATTACTTTATTCCAATGATTTTTTAAGTGAATAACACTCGCCGTGCCTTAATACTTTGTACGGCTGCTTTAACACCCTGCAGGCTTTCTCAAAATCGGCAGGATCGGCAGTATTGAACGCAAACATATCATAATGGCAGGGAATAACGCAGGCTGCGCCGGCCATCTTAGCGAGCGCTGCCGCTTCAGCAGGATCCAGATTACCCGCCACTCTTCTTTCAGGTTTATTACCATTGATGGGGAGCAGGGCCAAATCAAGATGGTATGGTTGCAGTAACGCAGGTAATTCATCCATCCACAAGCTGTCCCCGCTGTGGTAAACGGCAAATGGTCCAAAGGTTATCACATAACCCATATAACGGCAATGCCCATGAGCATCCCTTTCCACTTCGTTGTGTTTGGCAGGCATACCGTGAAAAGTAAAACCTGCATGCTCAAAAGATTGTCCATCGTTCAACCCGGTTGGGAAAGCCGGTAAACAACCTGTTCGTTCCGCCACAAAACGCCGGTTCGCCTCGGGTATAATAAAGTGAACCTCCGGATTGTTTTTCAGCAAGGGTTTCAGGGTTGCTGCGTCGAGGTGATCGGTATGGTTATGACTGGAACTGATGATGGAAATATCGCTGAGCAGTTCGGGCGATATTACCTGCTCGCTCAGGCGCACATGTGGTTTGTCGGTAGCCGCATATTTTTGCGTGAGTGAATCGGACAGATACGGATCTATCAACAGCTTTTTCCCATTCCAATGCAACAGGTACCCACTTTGTCCGAGCCACCAGATATCAAACTGCCCCGGATCATGCACTGCATTGCCGATCTCCTTCAGCAAATCATTGTCTTTCCTGTATGCGGGAATAAGCGCCATTACAATGTTGCACGCACCTGCTTTGCGCCTTTTACCATGTTCACCAATTTTTGACGCGCCGCCCAGCGGGCTGTTTGACTCAATCCGCAATCGGGCGCGACGGCCAGTTTTTCAGCAGGAATATATTTCAGGCACCTGCGAATTCTTTCTGCAACGTCGTCGGGTGTTTCGATATAATAATTTTTTACATCGATGATACCTACGGCTACATCCATCTTCTCTGCAAACGGCGCGAGCAGTTCAATTTCAGAAAATTCGCGGTTGGCCATCTCGATGTGCACTTCATCAACCGTCATATCCAAAAAGTCGGGCAGCATTGGCCGCAGGCTGCGATAACCCACGGGACGGCCTTTGAAATTGCCGAAACAAAGGTGGGTGCTTAGCCGGGTCTTTCCTTTTACCGTTTGCACCGTTCGATTGAAGATATCCACGAACCGGCGGGTGTCCTCTTTATAAGCGTAGCAGCTCATAGACGGCTCGTCGACCGTTATCTCCTTACAGCCCGCTTCCACCAGCATTTCAAGTTCCCTCCTTATCAGCGGCAATAATGCTTCGGTGACGGCGAAACGGTCGGGATATTGTTTATTGGGCAGCAGTCGTCCGCTCAGTGTATAGGGACCAGGAATGCTTGCCTTCAGCGTTGGTCCCGCTGGCGCCAATTTCGTAAGCCGGTTGAATTCTTTTACGGTTCCAAGACCATCGGGCGCTTCCAGTGCTGCAACAATGCTGTGCTTACCGCGCTGGTCATGTGCCGGCGGACCGAAGCGACGCGTTTCCGAATCGTTGTTCTGTATTCCTTTTATATAGCCGTAAAATGAAAGGTTGAAATCGAGCCTTGTTTGTTCACCATCTGTAATTACATCCAGTCCGGCGACAGTTTGATCATGTACCGCCGCAATCACCGCATCTTCGATCATTTCTTCAATATCGGCTTTACCAAAATCTGCCAGGTGGGAAGAAGCAAATTCCAGCCAGCCAGGAAAAGGATAACTACCTACTACAGTTGTGCGAACAGGAACAGCTTGCATGGCACCGATCGTTTTCGTGAACACCAGGGTTGATATACATCAGCAATTTAGGGCTTCGATGGTATCCCTCCAAAATCAGGGCAGACGACCCGTTCGGCCCTATTCCTTCAGGTGGATTGCAGAGAGTCACCTTATTCCCCAGCAACACAAGATAGGTTCATGATCAAGATTTGTGTTTCGACATGAATTTTAAATATGTTTTCCGGGGCGTATCTTTTAACTTTAGGTTCCGGCCCTGTTGATGGCTGCGAAAGGGCCAGGCATTGGAGACCAGTGTCAACAAATTCAAATCCTGCGAATTGATTTGACTACAACTGTTTATTACCGAACGAAGCAAGGATTCCGGCAAAACCGACCAGTACCGATTCTACACTTTTAATGGGAGAGAGAATATGAAGTCGCATGCATTCTTAACGGCCGCTACGCAAAAAAAAATCTTATGGGCCGGCCTTATTGCCGGAACATTGGATATTACCGGCGCCTGCCTGGATGCCTGGTTTAGTTCAGGCACAACACCTGGTAATATCCTCGTGTACATTACAAAAGGTGCATTCGGACAGCAAACTTCCATTGCAGCACCCCTTGCCTGGGTGACCGGATTGCTCGTACATTATTGTATTGCCATGTGCTATACCTGGCTGCTCTTCCTGCTGTATCCAAAAGTACCGGGATGGCTGGCCCATCCATTGCTTTTGGGTATCCTTTACGGCGCTTTCATCTGGACTTTTATGCGGTTTGTAATCTTACCGGGCGTAAGTCATGTGAAGTTAGGACCGCTACAACCCTGGAGAGCATTGAAAGGCGCTGTTATTTTGATGATCGCCATTGGCATTCCGGCGAGCTGGATGGCCAACCGGTGGTATCACCAACAACCGCTGATGAACGCAATGATCGATTAAAACTGAATTATGCATACGCCTGCTCCCATCAACATTATGGAAAAGTTTGGCCGGATCGAAAGACTCTGGACACCGCATATTATCGGTGAACTGAACGGCCAGTACGTTAAACTTTGTAAGCTGAAAGATGAATTTGTATGGCATAGCCACGAAAACGAAGATGAACTGTTCATGGTATTCAAAGGCACGCTGCTGATGGATTTCAGGGATGGCAGTACCGTAGCAGTCAACGAGGGTGAAATACTTATCGTTCCAAAAGGCGTTGAACATCGTCCGCATACCAACGGCGATATTGTATTCAACCTCTTGTTTGAACCAAAAGCAACCCTGCATACCGGGGCGGTGCAAAGCGAGATGACTGTAACGGAAGCTATCTTCATCTGACGACAACTGAAAATTCAACCATCATGCACGCGAACAATTCACCAGAAAAATTCCAGTTGTCATTCGAACTGCATTTCCCGCATGGTTTGCGTGAGATCCCATTTTATTCCGAGGCCCTGGGCGCAACAGAAACGCAAAGGTTCTGCAACGACGATGGTAGCCTGCACGTGCTGGAGCTTTCCCTTAACGGCATTGTGTTTCACCTGCACGAAGACAATGGTGATCATCGGCTTACTCCACCCCAGGTAAAAGGGGTAACAGCTACCCTTGAAATTTGGACGCCGGAACCCGATGTATTATATGCCCGGGCAATCGCCGCAGGTGCAGTACCGCTTTCTCCCATGCAAGACTATGAGTACGGGTACCGGCAGGGCGAGTTCCAGGATCCGATAGGACACCGGTGGATTGTACAATGCCGGATATAACAACACGCCGCCTGCTCAACAGCTCAGGATCATCCTGGCCTTTTGTGTATATTTAGAAAAAGGCCCACCGTTTTCTTTACCAAAACTATGCTGTCATGAAAAAGCTTTTTTACATCCCGGTATTGCTGTTTTCCGTTTGTTTCTCCTGCCAACATCCCGAAGCACCCGTAAAGACACGAACACCGAAACAATATTCCAGCGAACAGTTGCGCAACAATGTGGCCGTTGAAGCTGCGGGATTTAACGGTGATGAATCGGGCATACTGGTGAGCAACAACCAAAGCGGTATATTCAATGCCTACCTTTTGAATATTGCCGACAGTACTTCGATGCCGATCACGCATTCAACAACCGACTCCTGGTTTGGCGTTGGCTATCTTCCGGGCAGCAGCAGCTTGCTGGTTACACACGACCAGGGAGGAGATGAAAACAATCACCTCTACCTGCAGCGCAAGGGCGATTCAACGGCAAAAGATATCACTCCCTGGCCCAAATCGGCAAATCGCTTTATCGGCTGGTCAGCAGATAAAAAATCGGCCTATATCAGCAGTAACCACCGCGACCCGAAATATTTCGACCTCTGGAAACTGGATACCAGCAACTGGACACCGGTGCTGCTATTCCAAAATGATTCGGGCTATGATGTGGCAGGTACCAGTCCGGGCGAACGCTATGTTGCAATCGTGAAGAGTATAACTACCGACAAAAATGAACTCTACCTTTTTGATCGCAGCAATAAGCAGCTGAAGAAGATAAGCAATGATACGGAAGCTACCTGGAACGCAGCAGCTATGGAAAAAGGCGACAGTATTCTTTATTACATCACCAATAACGGAAGCGAATTCAGTTATGTGGTTCGGTACAATATCAAAACGGGGGCATCGTCCAGATATTTTGAAGACAAATGGGATGTAGTAGCCATGAGTTTAAGCGAAAACGAAAAATACCATACCATCCTCGTGAATGACGACGGCCGTAACAAAGTATTGCTATTCGAACATGCAACCGGAAAGCAAATCAATTTTCCCAGCCTGGGCGACAGCGAAGTGCAGGACCTGGTTATTTCACCATCGGAGAAAAATATTGCACTCACTGCGGGCAGCAGTACCAGTCCGGCCAATATTTATAACTACGCCATCGAAACCGGCACGCTCAAGCAGCTTACGAAAACGCTCAATCCGGAAGTTGACCAGGCCGACCTTGTGAAGGCGGACGTCATTCGGTTCAAATCATTTGACGGGAAGGAAATACCTGCGATATACTACAAACCAATGCAGGCTTCTGATACCAGTAAAACGGGCGCGCTGGTATTTGTGCATGGTGGACCAGGCGGTCAAAGCCGCGCGGGGTACAGCAATACCATCCAGTTCCTTGTGAACCACGGTTATGCCGTTCTCGCTGTCAATAACCGGGGCAGCAGTGGTTATGGAAAAACATTTTATAAACTGGATAACCGCGATCATGGTTATGGCGATTTGAACGATTGCATCTGGGCAAAAAAATGGCTGGCATCACAAACTTATATCGACAGTAATGCGATTGGCATTTACGGCGGCAGCTACGGCGGCAATATGGTGCTGAACGCACTGTGCATGCACCCCGACGAATTCAAGCTGGGCGTTGATTTGTTTGGGGTGGCCAACTGGATGCGCACCTTGAAAAGCATTCCGCCCTATTGGGAATCATTCCGAAAAGCCTTATATGATGAAATGGGCGACCCTAATACCAAAGACAGTGTGTTGCTGAAAGCCACTTCTCCACTTTATAACTACGAGAAGATCACCAAGCCATTGATCGTATTCCAGGGAGAAAACGATGTAAGGGTGCTGAAGATTGAAAGCGATGAGATCGCCGCAGGCGTAAAGAAGAACGGGGTACCGGTGGAATACGTGGTGTACCCGCAGGAGGGGCATGGGTTTCAGAAAAAAGAAAACCAGATCACCACCGATAAGCGAACACTGGCATTCCTGGAGAAATACCTGAAACCAGCGAAAGCGGCGAATCCGAATGCATTGCCATAGTGCCGCCGGCGCAAACGCTGGTGCGATGCCGGCTAATATTGTAGCGACTGATTGTGCTGCTACCCGGCATTACTCAGAATGCCAATACAGAACAATTGGTGTACCTGGCGTCCATCACAAGCATTGCTTTTCCTTTCTTCACATGTCCGATGAATAGGGCACCCGCCTGCTCATCGTTGTACCATTAAAAATGCCGTTAAAAAAATACTAACGACCGTTTGTTTGTATCAATATCCGGTTATCTTTGACCTGAAAACCCGGGTATGCGGCCAGATTACGCTCATAAAATATTCTCCGACCAGCGCCGGCGCTATGTATTCCTCGTGCTCGCTTTGAACGTATGTCCATGACCGTTAGAAAGCCCGTGCACGCATTCTTTTTACTTACCTGATTAAACAACTGATCTATGCCATCAACGATTGCAGCATCGCATGAACTGGACATTCTTCTGCCGGGCGATGCAAAAATTCACTACCAGCTTTCCCCGGAAGAGCTCATTGACCATGTTTTAAAGCAAGGCAGGGGCGAACTCAACGACAGCGGTGCGCTTTGCATCCGTACAGGCGCATTCACGGGACGCTCACCGCAGGACAAGTTTATCGTGGAAGAGGAGGACACTGCCGGCCGTGTGGACTGGAACGGGTTCAACAAACGGATGAGCGCTGCCCAGTTCCTGCGATTGAGGGATAAGATGATGACCTATCTCGGTAGCCGCGAAGAGGTTTGGATTCGTGATTGCTTTGCCTGTGCCCGTATTGAGCACCGGCTGCACATACGCGTTATCAACGAAGATGCATCGGCCAACCTGTTTTGTTATAACATGTTTCTTCGTCCGGAACTGCCCGATGGTGAGGCCGACTGGCTGATGCTGCAGGCACCCGGGTTCACCGCCAATCCTGCAACCGATGGTACCCGCTCTCCCCATTTTGTTGCGATATCAATTGAGCATCGCTGTATCCTGATTGGTGGTACCGGCTATACCGGTGAAATGAAAAAAAGTGTATTTACAGTACTTAACTACCTGCTGCCAGCAGAGAAAAAGGTACTGTCGATGCACTGCAGCGCCAATGTGGGACCCGATGGCGATACTGCTATATTCTTCGGACTGAGCGGCACCGGCAAAACCACCCTGAGCGCAGACCCTGGCCGGCAACTGGTGGGCGATGACGAGCACGGATGGGATGATATGGGTATTT
>JAGWTK010000169.1 GCA_028876035.1 Bacteroidota bacterium | reverse complement strand
GCTATGCCATCCGTGAAAGATTAGATATCTCCGGGCTCATCAGCTTCCGCAGCCAGTTTACAGATGGTTATGAATACAATTACCTCGGCAAGGGTTTACAGCACCGCATCTCCGGTTTGTTTGCGCCGGCTTACCTGGTGCTCGCACCCGGCATCACCTGGAAACCCTATAACTGGCTTAGCGTATTTGCTTCACCGTTATCAGCCCGATGGGTGATTGTAACCAATGCACCGTATAGCTACCTCTACCAGGGAGGCATCGCGCCCGACGGTACAGTGGAGAAAGCATTGGCCAGTAATTATGGTGTTGACCCCAGCAAAAAAGTGAAGACAGAATTGGGCGCTTTTCTTTCCGCCAGCGCCAATAAAGAGGTCATGAAAAATGTGGTGTACATCAGCAAACTCGAACTTTATTCCAACTATTTATCCACCAAAAGAACGGGTGAAACCATGGCTACATCCAGGCCGCAGAATGTAGATGTTTACTGGACCAATGCGATCGCGATGAAAGTGAATAAATGGCTGACTGTTAACTACAATTTCGACCTGATTTACGACGACGACGTGCGGCAGTTCGGACCCAATAAAGATGCCGCCGGCATACAGTTGCGCTCCTTGCTGGGCGTAGGTTTTGCCGCCCGTTTTTAAAGGTTTTATTCCTTACATTTGTTTGGTTTCAGCCCTGCTGGAACCTTTTTTTACGCCGTAAACGAATACATGTGAGTGCACCGTCTTACCAGATAAAATTGCCGCAATTCGAAGGCCCTTTCGACCTGCTCCTGTTCTTCATCGAGCGTGACGAGCTGGACATCTATAATATTCCCATTACGAATATCATCAACGACTTCCTGGCGTTTATCCACCAGCAGGAAAAACTGAACATCGAGTTATCCAGCGAATTCATCCTGTTTGTATCCACCTTAATGCGCATCAAAGCGAAAATGCTGCTGCCCAGGAAAGAACTCGATGCAGCCGGTAATGAAATCGATCCGCGCCAGGAATTGGTTGATAAGATCCTTGAATACAAAAAATACAAGGAGGCGGCCGCCCAACTGGCAGATATGGAAGCCATCCGTATGCTCATGGTGAAACGCGGTAACATGCAAAAGGAGATTGCGCTTATCGGCGAAGAAAGCAGCGAAGGCACGGAGATACAACAGATCACGCTCTACAAGCTGATGAAGGCTTTTGAAAAAGCCATGCAGCGGCTGTACGATCGCAACCACCGGCCAGTCCATACCGTCGTGCGCTACAACTACACGATGGAAGAGAGCCGCGAATTCATGCTCAATAAAATCCGGACAGAAAAAACCGTAGCCTTTGAAAAAATATTTGAGGTCTGCGAAAACCGTATCCACGCCATCTTCCTTTTTCTGTCCATGCTCGAGCTGGTGCAGGCCAAATACATGACCATTATTACCGGCGAGGGGCGGAATAATTTTATCATCGAATTCAATGAAAACCGGGAAGAAGACGTACAATTTGAACTGCCACCCGCCAATCCCGCATAAAATCTGACGAACAGACCGATTTCCTGCCCTTTTGAACCCGGAATTTTATTGGTACACAAATTGATGTTTAAACATCAAAATAAAAGGAAAGTATATGAAAACAATATTTCACCCCGCTTCAGAACGTGGACACGTCAATTTTGGCTGGCTCGATAGTCACCACTCCTTCAGCTTCGGCCATTGGCACAATCCCGAAAAAATGCATTTCGGAGCATTGCGTGTACTGAACGATGATATTGTTAAAGGCGGCGCCGGCTTTGGCACCCACCCGCACGACAATATGGAAATCGTATCGATACCATTATCCGGTGCCCTGGCCCACAAAGACAGCACTGGTACAGCCGAGTCGATCAATACCGGTGATGTACAAATCATGAGCGCCGGTTCGGGTTTAACGCATTCGGAATTCAACGCGTCTAAAACAGAAACGGTTAATTTTCTGCAGATCTGGGTCTTCCCGAAAAAAATGAACATCACACCGCGGTATGACCAAAAAACATTTTCTGCCGATGGCCGTAACAACCAATGGCAGGTTGTGGTGAGTCCCGACGAAAAAGATGGCGGCGTATGGATCAACCAGGATGCAAAATTTTCTTTGGCTGAAATTGAAGCAGGCAAGACACTGCTCTATAAAAATCACTTCCCTGGCAGCGGCGTTTACTTTTTTGTGATAGAAGGAAAGGGCAATATTGGCGGTACCACCGTTGGTAAAAGAGACGCAGTAGGCGTAAGTGAGAGCGATGAAACCAATATCTATGCGGATACCAACAGCACGGTACTCGCTATCGAAATTCCCATGACATTTTAAAAAAGAAAAGGAGGTCGTGATGACCACAAGAACCATTGCCAGTGTTGAACTGGCCACGAACGAACACGTAGGTAGTTTCTCCATAAAAAATGTATTCCCTACCCGTAACCTGAAACAGGTAGACCCATTCCTGCTGGTGCACCACATGCCTTCCACGGAACTAAAACCGGGGAGCGACACCAGAATACCGCCGCACCCGCATGCCGGGTTCGACGTAATGACCTATTTGCTGGAAGGTGAATTCTTTCACCGCGATAGCCAGGGGCATGACCAAATCGCCGGAGCAGGAGACATTAACTGGATGAGCGCCGGCGCAGGCATTGTACATTCCGAAGGTCCCACCAGCCAAATGCTGCAAAAAGGCGGTAAGGTACAACTACTGCAAATTTGGATCAACCTGCCCGCAGAAAAGAAACATGGCGCACCTGTCTTCCATCATTACAACAGCGCTTCGCTTCCCAAGCTGCAAAAGGAAGTCTATTCTTTGAAAGTTGTTTTGGGAAAATTTGGCGATTACACATCACCAGTAGCAACGCAAACACCCATGTTCCTCTACCACCTGCAGCTCCGCAAAGGGCAGCCGGTAACATTGCCCGTTGACCCTTCATACACATCGGCGCTTTATATCATGAAAGGCAGTCTGCAGGTACTCAACAGCAAACCCGTTGCGGGTGAACTGGTGAATTTTGAAATGAATGGCGACCAGGTTTCCTTTACTGCTATTGAAGATGCAGAACTGATCTTGCTGGGCGGAGCACCCATCAAAGAAAAAGTAGTGAGCTACGGGCCGTTTGTGATGAACAGTCTCGAAGAAGTGCAGGGCGCCATCGCCGACTATGAAAGCGGCCGGATGGGAACCCTCAGTTATTAAAGCGGATCATATTACCTCGCACCATCTGCATAGATGTATAAAAGCATGGGTCGGGCGCTGTTGTCCAGTACCGGCGCGAGTTCCGCGAGAAAGGCAGGGGCTACAGCCGGACAACCTTCTGATTGTATGATCGGCCAGGTGGTTTCGCTATCGGGTATGCCATTCATGGAGTGTAATACCACAAAACGCTTCGCCGCATTGCTGTTGGATTTTTCCAACCCATACAATTTATACGACAAGCCGAAACTTCCATTATACGCTTTGCCGATTTTATACATGCCAAGGGAAGTACAACGGCTGCCTTCATCATTGGAAAACCTGCGGTTGAACGTGAACAGCTCTGCGCCCTTCCCGTGTGCGACCAAACCCTTCTTTAAAATACTATCGTTGGCAAGGTTCACCAGGAAGAACCGTGCCTGGCCCGATTTCACCTGCATATCCGCTACCAGTGCAAGACTGGTATCGTAGCCGTTTGCCATCGCATATTTTTTCAGATGGCGAACGTGTTTACGAAGTGCCACCAGATTGCAGGCAGCTGCGCCGGCTTCAGCTTTCGAACGCATGTACGAAGGAGGCATGGCCGTATACTTTCCGCCCTTCTCAATGATTGTAGGGGAAGCTGTTTCAGGAATGTATTCAGGTGGCCCGATAAAGTGATGGACTTTTTGGTGTTGTTGCGTTACGGAAAGCTGCTCATTGGAAATACCGGCGGAATGGTAGACACTGGTACAGGCAGTGAATAGTAACAGACAGGCACCGGCAAGGGTGTGTAATAATTTAGGGTACATAAGGATCAAGGTTAAGGTTGCCGGATAGAGGATAATACAATGCCGCATATAACGACAGTCTGCTTTCCAGAGGAGGATGGATGGTTCATAAAGATCTAAAAAGACCGTAATTCCTGCAATCGTAATTATACGAGTAAGACAACAAAAAGATCGTAAAAAAACAAAGCCCGGTTGCCCGGGCTTTATTACTATATACGACTGAACTCAAAAGACTTAGTTCCTGTCCTGGCCATCGTGTTTCTGACGATAGATGGCACGGCTCGCACGATTCTGCTCGCGGTTTAACTTCCGGCGCTCCTGTGCGGTTACCACACCATCGGCCTTGGCTTCTTTTTTATCGTGCTGAATTTTTGCTTCGCGCATTTCAAGATGCGCGGTTTCACGGGCGGTCAGTTCACCTGATTTCACGCCTTGGGCTATTCTTCCCTGCTGACGCTCCTGGCGGGCACGTACATGGGGTGTGCGCGCTTGTGCAAAACCGGAAGCAGAAAGACTTACAAATCCCATTAAGAGGCTGGCTGCGATGATGTACTTTTTCATAAAGTGATGATTTTTTTATTTTTTCAAGTTGGTTGTGTATCATAGACTGGAACAAAATCCCGAAGTTTAAAAGTTTAAGGGTTTAAAGGTTTAAAAGTTCTGTAAGTGCATGCCCCTAACGATGTACAACAACCTCTTTTCGTAGTGGTTGCATCTGCTGATCATCAGTTTTGACCATTCAAGGTGCCGGTATTTAATTATGCCGCTACACAGAAACAACCTTAAACTTTTAAACATTTAAACTATTAAACTATTCATATATCCACAATAACAAAGGCGCTGTACTCTTATCTATGATGGGCGCCAATGTTTTGAGAAAGTGCGGAGAAACAGTGGGACAACCATCACTCTGGCAAATCGGATACGGATCAACTGCCGCCTCAGGTACGCATTGCATTGAATGCAGTACTACGAAACGATCAAATGCATGACTGTTGGTCGATTCGAGTCCATATAATTTATAGGCGAGTCCGAATCGGCCCCGGTAAGGATTTCCTACTTTGTATTTTCCCAGTGAAGTACAACCACAGCCGGGTTCGTTGCCATACCTGCGGCCTTCGAGCCAGTTCTGATTACACCGGCCATGGGTGACCAATCCTTCCAGTATTGTTTGCTTTGCTTTGTTATCATATACAAAGAAGCGGGGCTTACCCGAGGCTATCCGCATATCAATAAGAAAGAACAGATCATTGCTGAGACCATGTTGAGCCGCGTATGCCGACGCGGTGACTGCATGTTCCGCGATACGCTGGCTTTCCGCAGCAGGAGAATTGACAACACGATGGTTGCTGACCCGCTTATTTGAATGTAGTTTCGAATAATACCAGGCAGCACTGCCTGCAATAAAAATCAGCACGAACAGGAGGAAGATAGAAAGGCGTTTCACGAGCGGGGTTTTTGCAGCAGATGCAAAAACGTTCCCGCTCCATATTTGCGTACAGGGGGGACAATCACCTTATCATAACTTTAACAGGCACGCATAAAAAAGCCGGCTCAACGACCGGCTTCAAATTTCTTCTTGCATCTATCAGGCGGGTAGCCTCACTTCTACTTTTTCGCGCATCATTTCACGTACCGCTGCTGCAATGCCGTTGGTATCGTAGCCGCATTCTTTGTGCAGGTCTTTCAGGGTGCCATGCTCCACATAACGATCAGGTATGCCCAGCATTTTCAGTGCTGCGGTATAGCCATGTACAGCCATGAATTCCGCCACCGCCGATCCGAAACCACCGGTAACTGTTCCATCTTCTACAGTGATCACTTTTTGATACTTCGCAAATACCTCATGCAGCATCGCTTCATCCAGCGGTTTGGCGAAACGCATATCGTAATGAGCCGGGTTGATTCCGTCAATCTTCAAATCACGAATCGCCGCCGCCGCGAAATTACCTGGATGACCCAATGAAAGGATCGCGATATCATTCCCATCTTTCAACTTCCGGCCCTTGCCGATCTCCAATGCTTCCATGGGCGTGCGCCATACAGGCATCACTCCTTCGCCGCGTGGATAGCGAATGGTAAACGGTGTATCGGTTGACTCGAGTTGGGCCGTGTACATCATGTTCCGCAATTCAGCTTCGTTCATCGGCGCGGCAATCACCATTCCCGGGATGCAACGCATGTACGCAATATCATAGGCCCCGTGGTGGGTGGGTCCGTCTTCTCCCACCAGTCCGGCCCGGTCCAAACAAAATATCACCGGCAAATGCTGTATCGCCACATCATGCAGCACCTGGTCGTAGGCACGCTGCATAAAGGAAGAGTAAATATTGCAGAACACTTTCATGCCCTGCGTTGCCATGCCGGCGCTGAGTGTAACGGCATGCTGTTCGCAAATGCCCACGTCAAATGCACGATCGGGCATTTTATCCATCATGTATTTGAGAGAGGAACCGCTGGGCATGGCGGGTGTGATGCCAAAAATTTTATCGTTTTGCTCTGCCAGTTCAATCATGGTATGACCAAATACGTCCTGGTATTTGGGTGGCTGGGGCAGATCGAATTTCTTTTTATAAATCTCGCCGGTGATTTTATCGAACAATCCAGGCGCATGCCATTTGGTTTGATCCTTTTCCGCCAGCGAATATCCTTTTCCTTTTACCGTAACGATGTGCAGCAGTTTTGGACCGGGGATATTTTTCAGATCCTGGATGGTATCTACCAGTTTGGTGATATTGTGCCCGTCGATCGGACCAAAATAACGCAGTTTCAGGGCTTCAAAAAGGTTACTGCTTTTATTGACAAAGCCTTTGATGCTGTGTTCCAGCTTACTCGCCATTTCACGGCTAAAGGTCTTGCCCACCGGCAGTTTGCCGAGCGCCTTCCAGATATCGTCTTTGAACCGGTTATAGGTTTGGGAAGTGGTGATATCGGTAAGGTATTCTTTGAGCGCGCCTACATTGGGGTCGATGCTCATGCAATTGTCGTTCAGGATAATGAGCATATCGGCATCGGTTACACCCGCGTGGTTCATGCCTTCGAAGGCAAGTCCGGCCGTCATGGCTCCATCCCCGATGATAGCCACTGATTTGCGGTCTTCTTTTTTGTATTTAGCTGCCATAGCCATTCCAAGGGCAGCGGAGATAGAGGTAGAAGAATGTCCTACACCAAAAGTATCATACTCGCTTTCACTTCTCTTGGGGAAACCGCTGATGCCATGGTATTTCCGGTTCGTGTGGAAGGTATCGCGCCGACCGGTGAGGATCTTATGGCCATAAGCCTGGTGACCCACATCCCACACGAGTTGGTCGTACGGCGTATTGTATACATAATGAAGCGCAACACTCAATTCTACGACGCCTAAACTGGCTGCAAAATGACCGCCATGCACACTAACAACGTCAATAATATATTGACGCAACTCATCGCAGAGCTGGTGCAGCTGATCCTGGCTGAGCTTTTTCAGGTCAGCGGGGGAATCGATGGTTTTTAATAGTGGTCCGGGGGCCAGTTCCATAGAAAAAGTATGAAGTACAAAGATAACGTTCCTAACGGTCAAAGCTACCAAACGTCCCGGGGCCGCTTTGGTTCAGAAAGCGCCAAAATCCCCCTCCCGGCCTGGTTTCTGCTTACTTATTTATTTAACCACTCATACAAATAGCTATATTAGAAGCGCTGAATCGCAATAGCTTTACAATATGAGTTTTCTGAAAAAGCTGCCTGTTTACTGGCTTTTCCAGCTGCTTGGCTGGAGTCTTTTCGTGCTGGTGACGGTGTTTTTTGCCTATACCTTTGACCGGCTCGACCCCAAATTTTTCCAGCGGGTATTTCTTTACCTGAGTATCGGGATCCCCCTCTCCCACCTCATGCGCGAAGCCATCCGGCGATCCCATATCCTCATCAAGCCCATTGAGCAGCAGATATTTGGCTTTATTTTCATCACCTTCTTTTTTGCATTTGCGATTGGTATCGCAGAAACTTTTCTCCT
>JAGWTK010000168.1 GCA_028876035.1 Bacteroidota bacterium | reverse complement strand
CAGTCCTTTTACCATTTTCATATACGCATCATCAATGTCAGCTCCTACGATGGTAATATTGGCTTCACCACCACTCCATTTCACTTCATCTACTGATCCAATTTTGTCCACTTCTTTGATCACCGCCTTGTCGTGCGGAGGGACCAGTTGTCCGCCGTCTGTCCAATACGCCTTGTATCCATTATACTCTTTTGGATTGTGCGAAGCAGTGCATACCACGCCGCCCTGCAGACCGAGGTGACGAATGGTGAAACTGAGTTCGGGCGTCGGACGCAGGCTTTCAAACAAAAAGACTTTGATGCCATTGGCGGCAAACACATTGGCGGCTGTTTCCGCAAAAAATCGGCTGTTGTTGCGGCTATCGTGCGCAAGCGCTACTTTGATCTCTCCCTGCAGCTGCGCTTTCATATAATTCGCGAAACCCTGGGTGGCCATGCCCACGGTGTATTTATTCATCCGGTTGGTGCCCACGCCCATGATACCGCGCAAACCACCGGTTCCAAATTCGAGGTTACGATAAAATGATTCTTCCAGTTCTTTGGGGTTCTCTTTCTGCAGGCGGCGAATTTCGTCCTTCGTTGCCTGGTCAAAATTTCCATTGAGCCAGGTATCTACTTTTGCTTGGATGGCAGCTTCCATAATTGGATGGTTTAAAACAGTTATTGGCGCCTAAGTTATTGATTTCTTTGGATTGACAAACCATTAACCGCCCGAACCCGTATTTTTGGCAGCCATGGCCGTCATCCAGAAAAAAACGTTTTTGTTCCTCCGCTTCAAGCAGTGGGCACTTCTCCTGGCCTTTGCAATCATTAGTCATTTTACTTCGGCCCAGGCCATTGATGATACCAGCCACCCGGGGGTCTTTGCAGAAAAACACCGCGCTATCGATACCTCCGCCAAATTGGTCACCCCGAAAAGCAACAGGGTGTTCACAGTGAGTGCGGCGCATATTGGTTTTTGGACAGGTACCTTTATTTCTCTCAATAAAACATGGTACTCCCAATACCCGCGTTCATCGTTTCATTTTTTTAACGACAACGATGAATGGGAGCAGATGGACAAACTGGGGCATATGTGGACGGCTTATAACCTGGGCGCTGTATCAGCAGCCAGCTGGAGATGGGCCGGGCTTTCCGAAAGAAAATCCGTCTTACTGGGAGGGATAAGCGCAATTGCCTACCAGAGCATCATCGAAATACAGGACGGTTTTTCCGCCGAATGGGGATTTAGCTGGGGCGATATGACGGCGAACGCGCTCGGTGCTGCCGCCTTTGCCGCACAGCAACTGCACTGGAAAGAACAGCGAATCCAACTCAAACTAAGTTATTGGGGATTTCAGTATGCACCCGAATTGATCAGCCGGCGGAATGATCTTTTTGGTACCTCTTTGCCTGAACGCATGCTCAAGGATTATAATTCGCAGACCTACTGGTTCAGCGCCAATATTCATTCTTTTTTTCCGCAATCGAAATGGCCTGCGTGGTTGAATCTTTCAGTAGGATACGGGGCAGATGGAATGCTGGGAGGTACACAAAATACCTGGACAGATAAACAGGGCATTTTTCATGATCGCCGGGATATTCCAAGGATGAGGAGATTTTTTATTGCGCCCGATATTGACCTCACAAAAATTAAAACTAAGAGTAAAATCCTCCGGACTGTTTTTAGTGCAGTCAATGTGCTCAAGTTTCCTGCACCCGCCCTTGAGGTCAACGGACAGGGGAAATGGGTGTTCCATGCGTTGTACTACTAATGAACTTACCTGCAACACAAGCGTCGGTGCACTATTAACTGGCAGGGATAACCGGCGGATGGTTTTTCGCGCTTCGTGGCAGCCACCACATCAAAAATATGCCAGCGAGAATAAGGGCCAGCGAAATAATTTCTGCCTGCGTAGGTTGAAAGGGGAGTGATTCATATTTGGTATTGACCCTGATCTTTTCAATCAGGAAACGCTCGATGCCATTAAGCACGAGGTAAAAACCAAACAAAGTACCTGCTATTTTAAATTTCTTGCGGACTGACCAGATGATTCCAAATAAGATAAAGCATCCAATGATTTCGTACAAAGGTGTCGGAAAAACAGGCATGGGCAATACATTGCAGTAATCACCCCAATCGCAGCTGGCCATGGGCACACCTTCCTTATTTACATTGTGCGGATAACTATAGGCAAAAAACCAGTCGGGCAAAAACGAAGGCCCCCGGAAGCTGATGTGTTTTACTTTATCGAGGCTACCAAATTGCGTATGATAGAAGTTTGCATTTGATATTAGTTGCTGTTGAAAATGGCCTTCATTGAGCGCGGGCGAAACAACGCCATTCTTATCAGCTACATACGCACTGTTGATAACACCCCAGTCGCCGTCACCTGCAATCTGGCAACCCATTCTTCCAATCGCATAGGCGATCATCAGCGCGGGTGCAGCCGCATCGTTGAGGTGCCAGAATCCAATTTTGTGCTTCCGGGCGAACCACCAAATGGCGAGCGCCGCGCAGATAAGTCCGCCGTAAAATGTAAGTCCGCTCGGTGATAACAAATTGCCAACCGGGTCTTTCACAAACCGATCCCAGTTCTCCAGGTTGTCAAATATTTTTGCACCGATGAAACCGAATATTGCGCCGAGTAAAATAATATCACTGATGCGATCCTGTGGCCAAACGCGGATCGTACGCTCCTCGGGTTTTTCGAGTTTCTGTTTGTTGGCTTCCCACCATTTCAAACCGGCAAACAGCAGTCCGAGTGCGATGCCTGTGAGCCAATTGCCTCTTAATGAAAAAATGTATTCCTGGATATCACCTTCTGGCGGACTAAAAAAAGCACCAACAATTTTATAGCCGAGAATAAAGCCCATCAGAAAATTGAGCAACAATTCGGCTATGCCGGCGGGCTTACCAACCGTGATTTTTTCTTCTTCATACTGAAGCAATCCCTCGCCACTTTTGCGTTTCAATTCCCTGCTGAGTACCCAGGCGGCGGCAAGAAAGGCAAGTGCCACCATGAAGCCAAACATATTGGCAAAGCGGAGGCCTTTCCAGTCCAGTCCAAACAAATCCCTGACAACATAATAAAGATTGGGGTACATGAACGCTGGCTTAAAAATGATAAAGATGCAATGTTAGGGTAAAATTCTTGTACTTGGGATTTAGCGCGGGCGCAATAAAAAAGGGCAGCATCCTGGCCGGACGATGCCCTTTTTTCGTTTTAGAATGGATTTAGCAATACTCCTGGAATGCGCTGATCAGGTTCTGCGCAATCATTTGTGCAGGCCTTCCTTCAATCATATGCCGCTCGATAAAATGCACCAGCTGACCGTCCTTGAATAATGCGATCGCCGGAGAGGAGGGCGGGTAGGGCATGAGGTGCTCACGAAGCGTTTTCACCGCATCGATATCAAAGCCCGCAAAGGCGGTGGTGAGGTGATCCGGCTTCTTTTCGCTGTTGTGCACCGCCATCAATACACCCGGACGGGCAGAGCCAGCGGAACATCCGCACACTGAATTTATCATTACCAGGGTCGTTCCTTTTTCTGCAAGCTGCTGGTTTACTGCCTCTGAACTGAGTAGTTCTTCAAAGCCATTATCGGTCAGCTCTTCCTTCATGGGCTGAACAATTTCTGCAGGATACATAAGTCGTTTTTTATTTAGTAAGCAAAATTACAGCGAAATCATTTCTTTCCGCACGGTAATGTTTTACAACGCAATCGGACTTTATGGCGTACATATTTGTCGATTTGTGCCATTCTGGCTGAAAGATAGGGTAGTCTCCGCAAGAAAGTCGCGAATTGGTCCCGATTTTGGCACCGGTACGGGCTTTGAACAGGTGCCGGCGTTACTCATCATTCAAAAACTTAAAATAACCAGGTTATGACACTCGTAAAAAACAATTACCGTCCGCTGAATCTGAACGCCGTTTTCAACGATTTTTTCAATGAATTTCCGTTTGCCGACAAAGGCAGTTTGTCTTTTCCGGCGGTAAACATCGTTGAAACAGCCGATGCCTACCATGCAGAACTGAATGCGCCGGGAAGAAACAAAGAAGATTTTAAGATTAGCGCAGAACACGGTTTGCTTACCGTGAGCTACGAGAAGAAAGAAGAAACAAAAGCAGAAGATGTGAAGACCGTACGCCGTGAGTTCTCACTCCAGGGCTTCAAACGCAGCTTCACTTTGGACGATAAGATTGATGTGGCCGGTATTCAGGCTAAATACGAAAACGGACTCCTGAAAATCTTCCTGCCTAAAAAAGCAGAAGTAAAAGAAGCCGCCAAACAAATCAGCATTCAGTAATGGCTGAATAAATAATTGAAACGCTTTTCATAAGCAGTTGGTTTTGATGAATAGTCCTGTTGTTTTTACAACGGGACTTTTTTTATGTCTTACCTTGGAAGAATGAGTAACCATGGGTGTAATATTCCATTGGTTTCTGCGACACATACTCCGGCCAATGGACAAGGAAAAGGAATTCCTGGCATTGATAGAGATGCACCAGGGCATCATTCACAAAGTAGCGGCCCTGTACATGAACAGAGCCGACAATCGCGCCGATCTTTTCCAGGAGATACTACTGGCCGCCTGGAAAGGGTATGCAAATTTTCGCGGTGATGCAAAATTTTCCACCTGGCTTTACCGCGTCGCCCTGAACACGGCTGTTACCTGGTACCGTAAAGAACAAAAAGCAGAACCAGCAGAAACACTGGATGCAACCCATGCAAACCTGCCAGGAGCCTATGCCGACGCAGAAGAGCAGTTGCTGGCGATGCGCAAAGCGATTTCAGGACTTTCACCGATCGACAAGGCGCTGGTTTCTCTTTACCTGGACGAATACGATTACCGGGAAATCGGCGAGATATTGGGTATATCTGCCAACAATGTTGCCGTGAAAATGAACCGCATTAAGAACAGATTAAAACAGACCACCCAGCAATATTTATAGTATGGAACTCGACGAATTCAAATTGGCATGGCAATCCGGAAAAGCAGTCAGTACTGTGCAGAATGACTCGTTGCCGGAACTGCAAAACAGGCTAAAGCAAAAGAGCAGGTCGGTGACGGTACTTATACGGCGAAATCTACGGATTGAGATTTTTGTATACTTGCTTTTTATCGTACTGGCTCTGGCGGGATGGAAACAGTTCACCGCGCCCTATATCCGTGTTATTTGTTTGCTCACATGGCTATTAAGTATTGTTTTCCTGTCTTATCTATTTTGGTTGTTGCGATCGATCCGAAACTATGAAATGGGCCCTGGCTCGGTGAAAGGAGCAATGAAAGGCCTGGTACGGATTCTTGAAAGATTCATGCAGACTTATTTTCAGCTCACCATGGTTACTTTGTTTGTGGCTTTCAGCGTTGGATTGCTTGGTGGGATAACAACGGTGAATGATAACGGGATTTCCGGTCAGTTTCTCTGGAGAAAAGCAGGATTGATCTACATAACCTGCTTCAGTATCTGGTCGGTTTGTATGTACTTTTTCTCCCGCTGGTACCTGCGCAGGATGTATGGTGCGCATACTGAACAACTCAAACAACAATTGGCAGAAATGGAAAATGGTTAAAACCGTTAACAGGTCCGGCAGGTTAGCCCAAAATGGCCTAATATTGCACGGGTAATTAAACTGTTACAAACGGCATGAGAATCCTACGTAAGATCATTGTTCTGATTTGTTTTACCGTACCACTTGTTTCACATGCGCAAGATACCCTGGTAAAACCGGCAACACCTGTGGTTGATTCAGCCGCCCTGCAGCCGCTCCGTATTATCAATCTCAATCCATATTTCACGATACATTCTGATTCAACCTTAAGCTATAATCTCGAAATCAATCGTGATGAATCAAAATATTACTGGTTTCTGCGGAATTCTCCTGTAGGAATGCGCATTAATAAAGACGATGGCGTTCTCACTTTCAAGGCAGAAAAGTCTTTTTTTCTGTCTGGTAAACTCAAATACGATGTCGAGTACAAAGTGAATGTGGGTGTTCAGAATTTATCGAACCCCCTGGAGCGCATTGATACTGTGTTCACCATCGTGTTTTATAATACGGATATCGTTGTATCCAAAGTGAAGCCATCGGTAAGTTCCACCATTACGGTAGATGAGGGTGACACAGTGAGTTTCAAAGTACAGTGCGAGAACGGAAGCTTTCCGATTGAGAACATCACCTTCTTTGCCAACCGACCACTGAAAAATTATACGCTTGTAAAGAAATGCGATGATGATTTCACCTGGATGGCACCTTTTGATTTTGTAAAAGATACCGATTCGGGTAAAGTAAAAATCTTGTTGCTCAATTTCGTGGGTACCACCAAGTTCCAGGTGAATGACACAGCTACGGTAAAGATCATCGTACGTGATGCCCTTAATTATCCGCTTGCCGTAGAAGATTATAAGCTTACTCGCAAGAATATTGACAATTATATTCTTGTGCTTAAGTATACATTTCTGCAGCTCGACAAAGGCGTTAAGAAAACCAAGAGCACCCGCACTACTTTTGATATCACCAGTTCCACCACAGCGCTTACGGGTAGCATTCTCGCATCATCGGCCAGCAGCAGTACGCAAAAGATCGGACAGGTATTGCCCAGCGTTGGGGTATCGCTGGTGCCCGTAAAGGAAGCGGTTGCTCCGCAGAAGGTTTTTGATCAAAACCAGGCATCCGCTGTGCGCACGGCCATCAAGCGGTTGGATTATATGTTGCAGGACAATAGCCTGGTGGGTGAACGCGACCCCGATATTGCTAAAAAAATCGCCAAGCTCAAAGACGAGCTCAAACAGATCCAGATACAATTGGTAGATGTACCGCTCGAATTGGCAAGAAGCATCCCCGAAGACGAACTTAATGAGTATTTCAACAGCCCGAAAGTGAACAAAAAATACCGGCTTAAGCGCTAGGTCGGCTAATAGAAAACACTTAACCCTTTCGTTTCTAATCTCCTTTTACCTGCTTTTCGTCAGCTGCGTGTTTGCGTGCAATAAAAAACATGTAACTTAACGGTAATATGTAACCGCAAACGGGAAATGCTCTTTTGCGTCCATTTCCCACCAATTGTAGCTGATGAAATGGCGACGTAGTCACATCCTGAGACTGGGTATTCTGCTGGTATTGGTCACCGTTATATTCATCGTATACCTGTTGATCAACCAATCCTCCGCTGTTCGTACAGACGCCGCCTTTGTTTCACATACCAATGAAGTATTGTACAGTAACCAGAAATTGGTTGCCGGATTGTCGCGACTCCGCAACGCAGCGCTTCGTTTCCTGATCTCGGCGGATGAAGAAAGCCGCGAACAACTTCACCAATTGCCCGATTCCGTCGCCTTCCATGCGCGGCAGCTTGCCCGGCTGACCGCTGATAACCCGGAACAACACCAGCGGGTTATTGCATTCATGGACAGGATGGACTCCATCCGCGCAAGCCTGTTCAACAGCAATGCTGCGCCGGACCCGCTGGTGATGCGAAACGCCAATATGACGGCAAAGTTTGATCAGGCCATGGAGCAGCTGGAGACGATTGAGAAAGATGAAAACCGGTTGCTCACTGAACGTAAGATAAAAAGTCAGTCGTCCTCGGATACGATTGACTACCTGTTCACCGTGCTCTGGGTTATCGTAGTATTGCTTGCAGCCATTGTATTCTGGAACCTGCGCGCCGATTACCGGGCGCTTCGCAGGTCGGAGCAACAACGAACGATGGCGGAAAAGCAACTGCGGCTTTTGCTGAAGAATGTAAAAGACTACGGAATATTCACCACAAACAAGGAAGGTGAAATACTTAATTGGACTGAAGGTGCTGCTGCCGTTACTGGCTACGGAGAACATGAGATACCAGGCAACAGTGTTCTGGGAATTTACCCCGATGCAAGTCCGGCCGAATTGCAATTTGTTTTGGCAGCTGCGGAAAAGAACGGCACATATGAAGCAACAGGAACGCGTCAGAAGAAAGATGGG
>JAGWTK010000729.1 GCA_028876035.1 Bacteroidota bacterium | reverse complement strand
ATGGGTAGGTTTTGCCAGCAGTCCGCGTTCTTTTAAAGCGAGGCAAAGTTCCCAGGCCGCATCGGGATTGGGATGGTTGATGACGATGGCATTCAGCAAACCTTTCCCGCGGATGGTGCTTATCAGCGGCGAGTGGATGTTTTGCAATGCTGCGCGCAGCAATTCACCCATCGACGCAGCATTGGCAGCCATGTTTTCATCCTTGAGTACCTGTAATGCTGTGATGGCTGTTCTGCAGGCAAGCGGGTTGCCGCCGTACGTAGAGCCATGTTCCCCGGGTTGAATGGTAAGCATGATAGGATCATCAGCCAATACAGCGCTAACGGGCAGCATGCCACCACTTAATGCCTTGCCCAGGATAAGAATATCCGGACGCACATTTTCGTGATCACAGGCCAGTAGCTTACCGGTTCTGCAAAGGCCGGTTTGAATTTCATCGGCCATTAAAAGCACGTTGGCGTCTTTGCAATACTGCTTTGCTTTTGCCAGGTAGCCCTCGGAGGGTACCAGCACACCGGCTTCTCCCTGGATTGGTTCCAGCAGGAAGCCAGCTACATTTTTATCCTGCAGGGCAGTTGCCAGCGCATCCAAATCATCATAAGGGATTATTTCAAATCCCGGCATATATGGACCGAAGCGCGCATAGGAAGATGGGTCAGAGCTGAATGAAATGACGGTGCTGGTTCTGCCATGGAAATTGCCGCCGCATACAATGATTTTTGCTTTGTTTTCGGGGATGCCCTTCATCGCATATCCCCAGCGGCGCGCCAGCTTGATGGCCGTTTCGACGGCTTCGACACCGGTATTCATCGGCAGCACTTTATCGAAACCAAAGTAAGCGGTAATATACCGTTCGTATTCGCCCAGTGCATCGTTGTAAAAAGCCCTGGAAGTAAGACTCAGTTTTTTGGCCTGCTGAATAAACGACTGTACAATAGCAGGGTGACAATGGCCCTGGTTGACCGCAGAATAGCCGCTCAAAAAATCATAGTACTGTTTGCCGTTTACGTCCCACACGTACACGCCTTCGCCCCGGTTGAGTACCACGGGCAGCGGATGGTAGTTATGTGCGCCGTATTGATCTTCTAATGTTATATAGTGCTGGGCCAGTTCACTGGCAGAAATGCTGGTATGCATAGTAGGTTAATTGAACAAAAAATAAGGGGTAAGAAACAATGCCCTTCCCGACGGAAGGTTGAGCCGGATTGCTCGTTAGTGATTGAGCAAGTCGAGGTTGCGGGAGAGAACGGGCGGTATGACGGACAGGCTATTGATGACAGGTATTTGAGGGCAAGTTAATTTTTTTTAGTGAAATGGCAAGGGGCTTGAGGATATGGTATCTGGTACCAAGTACCAAGTACAAAGTACAAAGATTTTCATGCGAACATTTCAGTCCTTGCAGCAGG
The DNA here is from genome assembly GCA_028876035.1 of Bacteroidota bacterium. Lineage (GTDB taxonomy): Bacteria > Bacteroidota > Bacteroidia > Chitinophagales > Chitinophagaceae > JACMLD01. The sequence goes on along the minus strand of JAGWTK010000729.1, from coordinate 117 downwards.
GCAACGCACAGAAAGCAATCTAAAAATCAAAAAATCCAGCAATAAAGAAATGTCTTTGAGCGAATTCTCCAGGTGAGTCTGCGCCGATATCTCACATCAAAATATCTTATATCTTAA
>JAGWTK010000167.1 GCA_028876035.1 Bacteroidota bacterium | reverse complement strand
AACTTTCCATCCGAAAATTACGGATGGCAGCTTCCCGAGCACAGGCCGACTATACAAAAACATCGGCACAGATTCGCTCAAACATCCCTTCTTCGTAAACGTAACCAAAGAAGCGGGTCTCACTATTGAAGGATATGGCCATAGCGCTACCATCGCTGATATCAACAAAGATGGCTGGAAAGATATTTTTGTGACCAATGATTTTATCTCCAACGATCTGCTCTACATCAATAACCACGACGGTACGTTTACAGATAAAGCAGCTACCTATTTCAAACATACGCCGGCCAACGGCATGGGCCAGGATATCATCGATATTAACAACGACGGACTGTCTGATGTAATAGAACTGGACATGAGTCCGGAAGACAATTACCGTAAAAAGATGATGACGAATTCGTCGGGCTACCAAACTTTCCAAAACAGCGATTATTTCCATTACCAGTACCAATACGCACGCAACGGCCTGCAGTTAAACCAGGGCCCGGTAATCCATAACAATGATTCCGTTGGCGACCCGGTATTCAGCGATATCAGTTATTTCGCCGGTATGGCCGAAACCGACTGGAGCTGGTGCCCCCTGGTGGCCGACTTTGACAACGATGGATTGCGCGATCTTATCGTTACCAACGGATATCCGAAAGATATTACTGACCACGACTTCATTGTGTTCCGGCAGCAGGCCGCAGCCATTGCCACCAAAGAATTTACCCTGAAACAGGTACCGCAGGTAAAGCTCCACAAATATGCATTTCGCAACAATGGCAAGCCCGGATTCGATGACGTATCGCAAGCCTGGGGTTTCACGGCCACCAGCTTTTCTAACGGTGCGGTATATGCGGACCTCGACAACGATGGTGACCTCGATATAGTCATTAACAATATCAATGATGAAGCGTCCCTTTACCAAAATACGAGAGCAGAAAGCAAACCAGAAGAAAATCACTGGCTGGCCGTGCAGCTAAAAGGCGATGCCACCAATATCAATGGCCTGGGAGCCTGGATTGAACTCTATTACAACCACCAGCTGCAAGCTTACGAACAGACGCCCTATCGCGGCTATCTTTCGTCGATGCCACTCATACCGCATTTCGGTCTGGATAGTATCAGCAGCATCGATTCCCTGGTAATCAAATGGCCCGACGGTCATAAGCAGGTGATCACCGGCGTTAAAGCCAACCAGGTGATACAAGCGGATAAGAAGAATGCCACCCAACAGTACGACTGGTCGCATCCGCTCACCAACTACTCATCTCTGCTGGCTGAAGTGAGCCAAAAAGCCGGTATCCATTATGTGCACCAGCAACGCGACTATGTAGACTTTAATATTCAAAAGCTTTTACCACATAAGTTGTCGGAATACGGACCAGGATTGGCCAGTGCAGATATCAATGGCGATGGTCTTGATGATATCGTGGCGGCGGGCAACAACAGCCAGGCGACCACCTTGCTGCTGCAACAGAAGAACGGCACCTTTATTACAGACTCCATCAGGGAAAACATTGCAAACGGATTGCAAACCCAAAACCTGGGTGTATTGCTCTTTGATGCCGACAACGACGGCGATGCCGATCTCTACCTGGCCGCGGGTGGTTATGAAAGCAAAGGGGAAACCGAAGCCTACCGCGACCGGTTCTATATCAACAACGGCAAAGGAAGTTTTACTGCCGACAGCACTGCCTTTCCACCGAATTTCACGAGCAAGTCCTGCGTACGCGCGGTTGACTTTGATAAAGATGGTGACCTGGATCTTTTCATTGCAGGACGGGTTGACCCCTGGAATTATCCAAAGCCAGTTTCCAGCTATATCTATCGCAACGATTCAAAGAACGGCCAGGTAAAGTTCACCGATGTTACGAAAGAAGTGGCACCTGCATTACAAAACGCAGGACTGGTATGCGATGCCTTATTTACCGATTTTAACAACGACGGTTGGACCGATTGCATCCTGGCGGGCGAATGGATGCCAATCACTTTTTTGCAAAACGATAAGGGCCATTTTAAGAATATCACCGAAACTACAGGACTGGCTGCTGCCACCGGCTGGTGGAACAGCATCGTTCCCGGCGACTTCGACAACGATGGAGACATTGATTATATAGTCGGCAATCTGGGGCAGAACTCTTTTTACAAAGCATCGACCCAATATCCGGTGGCCGTGTATGCAAAAGACTTCGACAACAACGGCAGTTACGATGCTTTCCCGGCACTTTTTCTGCCAACGAGCCAGGAAGACACCACGCGTAAACTCTACCCCGCCCAAAACCGGGATGATATCGTAAAGCAAATGATTGGCATGCGGTCGCGGTTCCAGAATTATAAAACCTTTGCCAACTCCACCATCGATGACATCTTTACACCCGAACAATTGAAATCAGCGCTTATTGTAAAAGCCAGTGAATTACGTTCCTGCTTCTGCCGGAATGAAGGCAACGGCAAGTTCAGCCTGCTGCCCTTGCCCGCGGAAGCGCAGTTCTCGGCGCTCAACGGCATGCTCGCGGAAGATGTGGATGGGGACGGCAATCTTGATCTTTTGATCAATACGAATGACTATGGCACCGATGTAACTGTTGGACGATATGATGCATTAAACGGGCTTGTATTGAAAGGAGACGGCAAAGGAAATTTCAAACCCTTGTCGATCCTGGAAAGTGGCTGGTACATACCTGGTAACGGAAAGGCATTGGTGGCGCTTCGCGCGGCTTCGGGCAATTACCTGGCAGCGGCTAGTCAGAACCGCGGTCCGCTCTTATTGTTTCAGACCCGCAGCAACACAAAACTATTGCCTGTATTGCCTACGGACGCTGCTGCCGTTATCAAATATAAAAACGGGCAGTCGCGCAGGCAGGAATTCTATTACGGTAATTCATTTTTATCACAATCGGCCAGGTTTATTGTAACCGATGCCAACACTGCTTCTGTGACTGTTTATGATGCGCAGGGAAAAGCCCGGACACTTGCACTGTAGTAAACCTACTTTGTCTGTATACAATCAGCAGTTGGATCTGTTTCGAAGGAGCGCTGCTATTGCGCTTGTAGTTGTAGCGCTCGCGGGTGCAGGATGCGATAACATTCCGAAGAACGCAACGCACAGCAGCATACCCGATGCTTCGATCAGGAAAGGAAAGGAATTGGCCGCGAGGTATTGCCAGTCGTGCCACCTGCTCCCCGACCCCAGCCTGCTGAACGCAGCCAGCTGGGAGAAAGGCGTGTTGCCTGCAATGGCCCCGAGGCTGGGCATCTTTACGCACAATGGACAATACTACGCGTCTGCTAAAAACGACCCCGATCTCAGCCGCAATTTTTATCCATCCAAGCCAGTAATTACTGCAGAAGAATGGCAGTCGATCATCGATTATTATTCGGCGGTATCTCCCGACAGCCTGCAGGCTTCTGTCGCACCCACGGCTGTTCATAGCAATCTTCCTTTGTTTGAAACAAGGTCGCCGGCCAACCGTGCCGGTGTTCCGATTACCACCTTTGTACAATTCGACACGCTGGATGGTCGCACCAGTATCTTCACCGGCGATATGAATTCACGAAGGGTATATCGTTATAACGCGCAGCTGCAACCAGTAGATTCTCTTACGTCCCTTTCACCCGTCGTACAAATTGACAGGCATGCGGGTGGATTACTGGCCTGTAATATCGGGGTGATGAATCCGAACAACGGCCATTACGGAACTTTGACCAGTGTTATCGCGCCTGTCAATGGTCCGATGACAGCGGATACCTCCGTTCGTATTTACGGACTGTCGAGGCCGGTGCAGGTGACTGCAGCTGATTTCAACAAAGATGGAATTACCGATTACCTCGTGTGTGAATTCGGCCATATGGAAGGCGAACTCTCGTGGATGGAAGGGAAAGGACACCATCAATTCACCAAGCATGTATTGCGGCCGCTACCGGGCGCAATTAAAGCATACATCCGCGATGTAAACAAAGATGGTTTACCGGATATATGGGTCTTGTTTGCACAGGGAGATGAAGGCATTTTCCTGTTTACCAACAAGGGGAACGGTGCGTTTGATCAGGATCAGAAACTTCGGTTCCCACCGGTGTATGGTTCGTCGGGTTTTGAACTGGTTGATTTTAATGGCGATGGTTTCGAAGATATCTTGTATACCTGTGGCGACAACGCCGATTATTCAGCGGTCTTAAAGCCCTATCATGGTCTTTATTTGTACCTGAACGATGGCCACAACCAATTTACAAAGGCATTCTTTTACCCCATGTTTGGTTGTTACAAAGCGATAGCGGCCGACTTCGATGGTGATGGGGACAAAGACATAGCTGCCATTTCATTTTTTGCGGATTATTTACGTCATCCTGAACAAAGTTTTATCTATCTTGACAACCGTGGAGAGATGCATTTTGAGCCGTGGACAATCCCTGGCACTGACGCAGGCCGCTGGCTTTCGATGGATGCCGGTGACATCAACAGGGATGGTAAAACGGATCTGATACTCGGCAATTTTTCGATGGCACCTTCGGCGATTCCGGCCGCCGCGAAGTGGCAACAGGGACCACCCTTTCTTTTGTTGCTGAACACCGGAAAAAAACCATGACCCAAACAAACGATCTGCTATGAAACATTTTCTGCACTGCATGCTGTTGTGTGCACTTTCACTCACATTGGTTACAGGCTGCGATCAAAAACCTGCCACTGTGCCGATGCAGGACACTGATATCCTGCATGAGAATGAGGACCTGCTCACCCAAACAATCATTTACGACGTGTTCACGCCGCCGGTAGCGAGCCGAATCTATGTGTATACTTCCCTGGCCTCGTATGAAGCTATTCGTTTCAGTGAGCCGGGCAATGCATCCATTGCAGAAAAGCTGCATGGTTTCGGGAAACTTCCCCAGCCCGAAAAAGATAAGGCCTATAATTTTACACTGGCTGCCAGCCGTGCTTTTTTTACCACGGCGCGCAACGTAAAAATTTTCTCCGTTGATTCATTGAAATCACATGAAGAAGCGGTGTATAATAATTTCAAACAGCGCCTGGAGCCCGCTACTTTTCAGCGTTCTCTCGACTTTGGGGATAGCATTGCGGCTGTAATCCTCGCGCGGGCAAAAGATGATGGCTACCTGAAGTCACGCGGTAAACCGAAATTCCTGGGCAGCAATGACCCCGGCAAATGGCGGCCTACTCCACCCGATTACCAGGATGGTATTGAGTGGTGCTGGAATACCATGCAGCCTTTTGTTATGGACTCTGCTGCACAATTTATGCCGCCACGGCCGCCGCAATACAGCACGGATACCAACAGTGTATTCTTCAAAGGGGTGAAGGAAGTTTATCACATTGCAAAAAACCTCACGGATGAACAAAGACTGATTGCAAAGTACTGGGACGATAATCCATTCGTGATAGAACACTCCGGACACCTCATGTTTGGCAATAAAAAAATTACGCCTGGCGGCCATTGGATGGGGATTGCCGCCATTGCGGCCAAACAAACAAAGGCCGACGCCGTTAAAGTGGCCCGTACCTATGCACTCACGGCCATCGCCCTTTATGAAGCATTTATCTCCTGCTGGGACGAAAAATACCGCAGCAATTATATCCGCCCGGTTACGGTAATCAATGAAAGAATTGACCCTGCCTGGTCACCGTTTTTACAAACGCCACCGTTTCCGGAATATACCAGCGGACATAGTACCATCACCCGCTCTGCTGCGGTGGTGCTTAGCTCTCTATACGGTGATCATATGGCATTCCAGGATACCAGCGATCTGCATTATATCGGACTGCAGCGGCATTTTAATTCTTTTGTGGAAGCTGCCGACGAAGCATCCATCAGCCGTGTATATGGGGGAATTCACTACCGTGTAAGTGTAGACGAAGGAGCCAATGCCGGCCGGAAAGTGGGTGAATTGATTGTGTCCAAACTGGTAAAATAGCAATCTCTAAGGCGTCTCGTAAATATCGCCCTGCTGCGATATGATTTCCCGGTATTTATTGAATACCCTGGTTTTGGAGATAAAACCCGAAAAATGCTGCTCGCGGTCGAGCACCGGCAGCCACCAGCTTTGCGTGATATCGAATTGCTCCATTACCTGCTGCATCGGCTGATCTTCATACAGCAATGCGGGAGGTCTTTTCATCAGCGCTTTTACCTGCAGGTTCCTGAATTTTTCGGGTTCAAATATTTTTTGTTTGATGTCGTTGAGTTCAATGATTCCGGCAAACCGCTGCTTTTCATCGTGAACAGCAAATATATTTTTATCGCTTTTGCGTATGAGTTCCACAAGTTCGGGGAAGCCCGCATTCATTCCGATGCTCTCGTACGTATCTTCCAGCATTTCATCGAGGCTGATGCTGGTGAGAATATTTTTTTCTTTCTGGTGCGTAAAAATATGCCCGAGCGAAGCCAGTTTTTTTGTCTCCATGGAATAGGGCTCGTAGGTCTTTACAATAAAAAACGAAATAGAAGAAACAATCATCAGCGGAATAAAAAGCTCGTACCCGTTGGTGATCTCTGCAATCAGGAAGATAGCAGTAAGCGGACAATACATCACCCCGCTGAGTACACCCGCCATGCCCACCAAACTGAAATTTCCCTCGGGAATGCGTACCCAGGGCGTGCTGTTGGCAAGCTTGGAAAAGAAATAGCCGAGGTAAGCACCGGTGAAGAGGGAGGGCGCAAAATTACCGCCATTACCGCCTGCGCCGATGGTGAAACCCGCGGCCAGCGGTTTTGCGAGCACTACGAGTGCCGTAAACACAATTAGACCCCATTCTGCTCCCATCCAGGAGAAAAGGGTGGAATGTTGTATGCCCTGGTCCGGAATGGCGTTCGCGACACGTTTTACACTATCGTATCCTTCGCCGAACAGGGGCGGGAAAATAAAACAAAGTACCAATAACACGAGTCCGCCCGCAATTGCCTTGATATAAGGATTTGAGGGAAGATGGTGAATGCGGTGTTCAACGGCTTTGAATGCATAGGCATAGTAGAGCGACACAAAACCTGTAAGTACGCCCATCAGCATATAAAACGGCACGTTGTGGTAGTTGAAACTCTGCTGCAATACGAAATTGAACAGGGATGCCTCTTTCAAAATAATCCGCGAACAAAGAGCACCCATGACGGAAGAGATCATGAGCGGAATAAAATAACTGACAACAGATTCTGTGAGCAATACTTCCACCGCGAAGATAACACCTGCGATGGGCGCGTTGAACACCGCAGCAATACCAGCTGCAGCACCACAAGCGATCAGGAGGGTGCGTTCGCGGTAGTTGAAATCCGTTATTCTGCCAAGATTGGAGCCTGCTGCTGACCCCGTGGCAACGATGGGCGCTTCGAGTCCCACCGAACCGCCAAGTCCGACTGTTACCGAACTCAGCATTATGTGCGCATACACATGTTTCAGCGGTATAAAGGAAGAGCGACGTGCAATTGCTTTGAGCACCATTGCTATGCCTTTCTCAATCTCATCGCTGAATAAACGCCTTGCGAGAAATACCGCCAGCAGCAAACCAGCTACCGGGAAAAACAAATAGGAAAATTGTACAGGCGGGATATTTTTTACCCAATGTTGCAGGTAGTGAACAATGGTTTTGAGCAGGACAGCGAGAATTCCGGATACGAAACCGGTGAGGGTCGCAATGACCATAATAAACTGAACCCTAGTAATTCTTGTACGCAGATGATGGATAATCAACTGGTACAGTGATTTTATGCTGTTCAAAATTATTACATGTTTATTAAAAACTGCGGCGAAGATACAAACTGCAGCGGCTGTAATGTTATAAACAACAAACTGGTGTAGAAAACCGTCCCTGGCAGGCGGCACAGAGACGTATTTTGGTTATATTTAATGAAATTTTATTCCATCCTGGTTAAACAAAGCACTGATGCAAAACCCGATGCTCCAACGACTTGTGCTTATCCTGCTTTGTTGTTGCGGATGGTTTGCCGTGATCACCCAATTGGTTTTGTTGCTGCAAACAACCGATGAGCCCTTGACAGAGGCACT
>JAGWTK010000728.1 GCA_028876035.1 Bacteroidota bacterium | reverse complement strand
ATTTCCCGCAAAAAATTGGAAACGGCATCGGGCAACTACGCGAGCCATGGTCCCACCAATGACGACACCACGCTTGCTTCATTTCAGCTTTCTGAATTGGAGGCATTAATAAAATCCATAAAAGGAAGTAAGGAATACAAAAGCCTGCCAAAAGTAAAAGGCAAGATTGACCATTCAATGATTCACCTCGTGTGCATAAGGCTGGTAAGGGAAAAACTGGAAAGCGAAAAAGATCTTGTGGTGTATGAGAAATACCACTATCCCACGCTAAAAGCCAATGCGCCGAAGCAAAAACCAGGCGCTGGTGTAAAGGGCAGTTATTCGCAACTGATACCCGTTTTGTGCGGATGCATAAGGATATTCCATAAAAGTGACGAACATAGCTCCTTTAAAGAAATCGCCGATAAAAAAGGTAATGTCCTGGTTTTGCATCCAGGCGGAGAGGGTACAGGTCTGATCCCTCCACCAAAAACTGCGGGCTAGCAAGAGCCATATGATGACCCTCCGAATCTTGTTGCAAGTAATTACCCACCTAGTGCAGTTGACAACTATTGCCACCTGCATTGTCTATTTGCTGTCCGGCACCCACGACCGGCAATACCGTTTCCTGGCAGCTGGTTGGGCGGTGGTATTGTTATTCGATTTGAGCATGGTGCTCATAGGCTATTTCCACCCAGTAAAAAATCATTGGGTATACAATATTGCTTTCCCGCTTATCCAGTTGCTCAGTATGACTGTAACCGTGTTCGGACAATATTGGCTGCGTTACCCGGCACTGGCATTGATTGGCTTCGTCATATGGAACCTGGCTGCTGTGCAAGGGGCTACCACTCTCAATACCTATTCGATTGCAATGGGTGGTATTATGATTCTTGTTGTTGCCTGCATACGGCTATCGCAGCTTGCAAAAATAGATACTGGCGAGAGCTTGTTTACCGACCCTGATTTCCTGTTTTGTGCAGGTTGTATCGTGTATTGGGGCATCATGACACCCTTCTACGCGATGTACAATTTCCTCTGGGAAAACTTTAGTAACTTCCTGAGTAGCTATTTTTTCACCATCAGTCTTGGCGCAACCATCGCCTTGAATTATTTGGTCATCAAAGCCCTCCGATGCAAACTGCGTACAGCAAGGAAGTAGTGGCATTCCTGATTAGCGCCAATATCATTGTAATTGGCTTTGCAGTTTTTGTTGTATTCATTCTCCGTATCCAGCAAAAACGGAAGATCCGTTACCGGCAGGATCTGCTTGAGCAGGATTTCAAAACACGCGAAACATCCATGTTGCAGCTTTCCAGGGACCTGCACGATGAAATAGGTTCTTCCCTTAGCGGTATCAATTTGCTCTGTCAGCTGGCGACGCAGCGCCTTCATTCCGGGCAACATTCCGAAACAGACCAGCTTTTGGCAAAAATCCACGGGTATACCACCGAGGTTATTGATAAAGTAAATGATATGGTATGGCTCCTAAAACCGGGTGAAGAATCCCTTTCAATTGTACTGCAAAAAATAAGGACCTATGCGGCCACC
>JAGWTK010000166.1 GCA_028876035.1 Bacteroidota bacterium | reverse complement strand
AGCCGAATCATACCGCGAAGGCACTGCAGTAAAAATGTTCAGGTTTCTTTCCAGGGTCCACCTATTAATCATCTCTTCAGTGATTCCGGGAGGTAAACGATTTTGCGCAATCAGCTTCTGCAAGGCAAACGCATTTGCCTCCGGTGGCAGCAGCTGCCTTGCTTCCTTGAACACCATTCGTTCAAAAACGGTATCCAGTTTATTGAATTTTGCCTGATGTTGCAGCGTATAGCCATTGTTAACTAAATTAATTAATGGCTGATTCAACTCTTTTCCGAGCAGGGTCGCTAATAACAGGCAACTATCAGCCTGTTCCTTCCTGCCTATTGCTGAATAATACTGACCCCAATGATTATAGCTCAAAACAATACCAATCTTGCTCGATATCTGCCGGAAAGTTCTTTCTGCTTCTTTGATCGCAGTTAGAGACTCTTCGAACCGGTGCTGGCTTATCAGGATGCGGGCCTTTGCTAATTTTGTTTGCGCTTCTTCATACGGGAAACCAGCTTCATGGAACAACTGTTCGGCCAGCTGGTAATACTCCCCCGCCTTAGCCAACCCGCCCCTCACCTGGAATGCGAAAGCCAGGACGGAATATGCGTTGGCCTGCTCAAACTTATCGCCATAATGGTTTGCCATTGAGATGGCATCGAATATTAAAGTAAGTCCGCTATCCTGCTTTCCATTGTATAAGTAACTCTCCGCAAGCTGGTATTTTGCCTTCAACTTTAGTCCGCCATCGCCTGTACTCGCTGCCAGCAGCTGCGTTTCCTTACTTTGTTGCAGGCATTCCTTCATTTTAAATTGCTTGAAATACCAGAAGCTGCGCAGCAGGGATGCGTTGGTTAGTTTAATGGTATCATGAAAACGCCGGGCGATCGAATCAAGCTGGTGGAGCAGCGGGTCTGCACTGCGTGTGTTATTCGCGTTTAAAAAGTCAACTGCCAGCAAACGCAGCGAAGCGAACTGCAAATCTGCTGAAGAAATCCGGTTGGCAGCTGCTACCGCCAGGGAATCACATGATAACAAGCGCGGATGCCGGATACCGCGGAGTGCATTGGCCTGTTGTTGATAGGCCAGGCAGGCGAGGCTGTCGTTGCGATGGGTAGTGGCAAGATTGACGGCGAGCTGCGCAAATCCAAAACTTTCCCGAGGATTCGTGGCCTCGAGCTGCCTGCTTTTGTCCAGGTACCCGTTGTATTCCTTCAACGGAAACAAATGCTGTGCACTACCGGGCAGGCATAAGTGCAGTGTTAGTAGCAGTAGAAGGAATAGCCGCACGTTTTTCTCCAATTTAATGAAAAGCGCAGGTCATTCACCCACATTGAGAATACTATTTTGTTGTGCCAGGAATTTTAACCGGCCAACCTACAGCGCGATAGCCCATACTGGCAGCTATTCTAATCAATCCCAAAGGCAAATGCTTCCATACTGTTGGACGACGAAGGCGCTTTTCCCGCAAAGAAGTATTCACCTTTTTCCAGTTTTTTATTGGGCGTAAGCTGGTAGATCCCGTCTTTCACTTTTGTAATGTCTACGGGTATGACGTCTTCGCCTGTTGACACACCCTTAAAAGTGCTCACCTTCATTCCTGCAACTTCCCGACGTCCCTTTACTGACTTCACCCGGTACAATACCATCTCCGGAAGTGTATTGCCACCTGTATTGATTAAAAAAGTAGCGTTATCTGAAAGGTTTAAGCGCACCGGAGAACTCGGCCCCTCAATTTGCCACATAGCGCTTCCGCCAAACATGCCCTGCTTGGTACGCATACCAGCGGTTGCTTTTTCCAGGGGCTTGGGCTGGTTATTGATCATCACGTGTACATAATTGAGTAAATCGATATTGACACCGGTTGGTTTCGCCGGAGCTGGGGTAGATTTAGCAGTGGGAGATGCGGGTGGGTTTGCCGCGGCGGTGGTCACCCCATTTGTTTTATTGACCATGGCCTTGATCAGCTCATCACTCAGTTGTTGCTTCTTCAATGCAATCATGCCGGCAGGACTAACATCAAACTTACAGGCTGTGCCATTGATAGACGTAATAATAACATCATCGCTGATGCCCGCTTTGTGGAGGTCGACAATTGATTTGTTGGTGAGTACGCCAGAGGCAGATTGTCCTGCTGCAAAGAAGATTGAAAGGAGCAACAGGCAGCATAGAGGAATAGATTTTCTCATATCAGCACAGATAATTGGTTGAAATAATAATTAACCAGGACGGTTTTTTTATGAATGATTTTTAGTCAGAAACTCTATTGATTCAAATATCTGGTTGGCGGCCGCCGCATTCTTGTCAAAATCCTGCTCGCGGGAGATATACGTAAATACATAGGTCTTACCATTGTGGATGGTCTTGTAACTTTTACTGTAGAAGACCTCTTTCTTTTGCGTAATCTTCATTTTCACCGCCCACCATTCGTGATCATGGATTTTTTTGAACTCAGATTCCTGCAATTCAAGCTGCATGTTTGCCGTTTGCTGTGCCTTCAGCATTTTGGTTTCTACTTCCGCGATTTCATGTATATCAGCTTTTTCATACCCTTCCGCCGGGCGGCGTATCTCCATTTTTACCATCGATATTTTAAAAATACTCGCCCCAGGTGCATTGAGGTTGATTTCGCCATCGGTTTCTGCCTTACTGAATTTCCAGCTATCAGGATAACTCAGCATAAAGATCTTGTCGGAAGAAACGTAGGCCTTTGTTTGGGCAGATACCGCAGCAGAAATCGTAAGCAGCAGGCTGCATGCGGCGATAGCGGATGTTCTTACTGTAAGGATTGACATTATAAGAATGGTTTACGGTTAACCCTATTGCCGTTACAGCAAACTGGTAAGCTGGTTCATTAATACAAAGGCAGATTTCTCATTGAGTTCCGATGCAACGGCCACTTCCCTTTCGCCGAACAGGATACAGATTTTATAGCGCTGGGCCTGGAAGTTCCGCGCAATGGCCTTGCCCGATTCATGACTGAGCTGCGAGGCCGCTGAAGCAACGCCCGACACGGCACCTGCTACTGCGGTTGCGGCACCATAACCTATTTGCTCTACCCTATCGCCTCCGATAATACCCCAGCGTGAACTGGTTCTTTCAATAGTGCCCAGCTGGCGTCCTGCAGGAGACTTCACGTAGAGTGCATGAATATCGTTCCGCTGGTATTGAACACCGTTGATCTCAATTGTACCCGGGTTAACGACAATCGTACCCGGACGACGCAACAAGTTTAATATGATAACAACCACCGCAGGAATAATAAACGTATACAAAACGCAATAAAACAACCCTGCCGAAAACGCATTGGCAACGCTTTCATAACGCGGTCTGCTCCAGTAACCCAAAAAAGCGGCGGCGATAAACGATGGCCAGAGAAGGGAAAAATACAGTCGGGGACCGTACATCGACTTTTTATAAACGATGCGCTGGCCCGAACCCGTCGACTGCACGTCGAATGAATACTTTGCAGTAGCTTGATTGTTCAGCATATGAGTAAGTGTAGTTTACGGTATCGGGACACTGGAATTCCCAGGCTGGGGGAATGGCCATCAGTTGAATTGGATTTCTGAACCCTTCAGGAAGGAAAACGGAAGCGCGATTGCATTGACCGTTGCTGGCTCAAAGCTGACGCGATTGGGTGGATGTATTTGTCCACCCTTCCCTGACAAATGTATTTTTAGCGAAAAGGTTAATGGTTAACAGCCAGCAGTACATCGCAACGCTGATCCTGTATAAAGGTGACACCGGTAGAATAAAAAATTTGTCCTGTGCGAGGGGACAAACTCAGAGTAATCCTTCTTTTTTCAGGAAGGCGGCAGCTTCTGAAGCAGTAGAAAAATCGTGGTGAAAAAATTCGCGGGCTTTGTGCAGGAATCTTTTGCAGTACGTGTCAATGGTGCTCACAGCTACTCCCAGTTCGGCCGCCAGCTGTGCCTGGGTAATGCCTGGTTCATACGCAAGCCGGCGGGCCGTTTGCAATTCCTTGGTTGAAAAAATCTTCATTCCCAGGAACTGCTCCACCACCTGTTGCATGATGATGCCACCGCGTTCGAGTTCGTGTTCGCCGCGGTTGTTGAAAAATACCGGGTTAAGCGCCTCGCCGTTATAGTCACCAATAAGTGTGAATTCGTCGATATAGGCAGTGAGCCGGTTCGTTTTATCGTATTGAAAAACCGAAGATGTTTTTTTTGCCAGCAGGTATTTACCGTTGTAATGCCGGAGCGCTACCAGGCTCGAATACCGCTGCACCATAAACTCAAGTGCAAACCTGCCGGTGCAGAGTGTATTGTACAATTGCAATGCTACGCCCAGCAGCGCTTTTTGCCGGCCGGGGTGTACAATGCTCCAGTATTTTTTCAGGTTGAATTCTTTCTCGCTGTAACCCAGCCAGCGCTGCACGCCGTACGAATGGGTCATAGCAAACTTTACCAGGTCTACCACGAAAAAGAAGCGTTCGCTGCCAATGGTCCTTTGCAGCGATTCCATTTCCAGTTGCTGGGCCTGGGCAGACACCACCAGTTTATCTAATTCAGGTGGAAACAGGGCTATTACATGTTGCTGAAGACTGTCGAAGTCAGCCGCATTCGCAGGATCAGGTCGCAAAGGGGGTTATTTTATATCAATATAAGTCATCCCCAGCGAATGAACTACGACAAATTGAAATATTTTAGAACTAACGACCGTAGATAGCCGATAATTTCAGAAACACCCCGTTCGTCCAGCCAAAACCATCCTGGGAAGGGTATTCACCGCCCCCGGCCTCGGCCTGGGTATCGACCACATTGTATTTCTCCATCATTTTACCAGTGCGGTTGAATACAGCGGTATTCAGGTTGATCCAACGAAGGGCAATTTCGCGGGCGAGCTCTTTTTGCCCGCAGCGATCGAAACCCCAGATGGTCATCCATTGCAGCGGCGCCCAGCCATTCGGTGCATCCCATTGTTGCCCGGTAGTAATTTCTGTACTCAACACGCCTCCATCTTTAAGCAGACGCGCGCGTACTACATCCGCCGCTTTGCGTGCAAGCAAGCTCTGGTAACCCAGGCGCTGATCGAAAAAACAAAACGGGTACATGCCTGCGGGCGTTACCAGCGACGATCGTTGCTGGCTTACAAAATTATAGTCGGTATAAAAATTCAGCGACTTGTTCCAGCAGTACTTATCGATGGCCATTAGTCTTGCCAATGCTTTCTTCCGGTATTGGGCTGCTGCGCTGTCGTTCTGCCGGATGACCTGTGCCTTGGCGATCGTCAGTTCCAGTTTGTACAGGAGGCTATTGAGATCAACCGGGATGATGTTTGTTGTTTGAATGGTAGCAAGGGATTTTTTATCTGCCAGCCAGCGACTGCTAAAATCCCAGCCACTGGCCGCGGCCGCCCGCAGGTCGCGACAAAGTTTTTTTGGGTTGGATGATTTGGACGCCAGCGTATGGTCTTCGAACCAGGCTTCCGGGCGAGGCGTATCCAGTTCATCCCAGTAGCGGTTGAGCAGGGATCCATCCTTCATCCGCACCACACATCGCGTAGCTAAGCCGGCAAGCAGGTGCTCGCTTCCCTGCATCCAATAGTTATACTCCTTTTGTAGCTGCGGCAGGTAATCACTGTACACCTGGTCGCCCTTTACCTGTGCCAGCAATTCAACCATCAGTGCGAAAAAAGGTGGTTGCGAGCGGCTGATATAGTAAGTGCGGGTACCATTTGGAATATGACCAAATGAATCGATCAGTGCAGCGAAATTCTTTACCATGTCTTCTACTAGGTTGTTCTCCCCGGCTTCCTGTAACCCCAACATGGTAAAATAGCTGTCCCAGTAATACATCTCCGAAAAACGTCCGCCCGGAACAACATACGGAAATTTCAAGGGCAGTGCTGAACTCCCCACTGGTTGTGCTGTATCTGCTTTTCGCGTAAGCACCGGCCAGAGATTCCGGATATGCGCATTGATGTCTTTCTCGCGGGTGATATAGTTCAGCTGGGGTGCGACCGGCGTTTCAAAATTTTCCTCTACAAACAACTTTAATGAAAAACGGATCGCAGGATTGCTGGTAATTTTTTCATACGCAGCCACGATTTCTGCTGGTGATTTTTTAGGAATACAGTCGGCAAATGTTTTACTATCCGGAAAAATCCTGGCCATCTGCACGTCGTGGAACAAACGTCCATATAATTTATCAGGAGGAATATTTGTTTGCGCGGAACTGCACAGTGCACCCAAGCATACTGCCATCCAAACGCACAGAGTATTTTTCATGCCGCTGAAGTTGGCTACTAAGGTAAGAGGGAAGTTCTGAGTTTTAAGTGCTAAGTTTTAAGTTCTAAGTTTTAAGTTTTAAGTGTTTTAGATCGGCGAGGGGGGAGGAAAAATGTAAAATGCAAAAGTTAAAACCAGCGGGCGGAACGAAATCATTCTGGCGAATCGTCTTTGTACTTTGTACTTGGTACTTTGTACTTGGTACTCACTTCTCCCCCTACAATTTAAACCCAAGGGTAAGGTATACATTTCGTCCATCGCCCGGCCAGATGCCTGGTCCCGGATACATGGTGGGTCGCTTGGTGAAGTATTGGTGATTGAAGAGATTGCTCACGCCTGCGCGGAGACTGAGGTTTGCCGGCAGTTTGGCAGTGGCATTGATATCCCAGAGCATATAGCCTGGTACTTTGCCCACGGCACCGGATGCTGGCGGAACCACGGTATTCAATGCATCGGCATAAGACCAGGAATTGTAACCCGATAATATCGACAGGCTGTATTGCTGGTACAACAGTTCCAGTCCGCTTCGTACAATATACTGCGGAATTCCCTCCAGGCGGTTGCCCACTATACTTTTGTTAACGCCGCCGGCCGCAATTTTTCCGCTGTAGTATTTTGCGTTCATATAAGAGCCGGATACAAAAACACCGGCATACCATTTAGGTGCAAGCGGAAATTTGTATTGTGCAAAAAGTTCGAGTCCGTTCGTAAAAGTATTGCCCACATTGGTCCGGTAGATATAAGCATTGCCGGCCGCGTCCTGCATCAGCAGGGTACCCATCCGGTTTTTGTACAATACCCGGAACACACTCAGATCAAATTCAAAGGCAGTTCCAATTTTTCCGCGCACACCTGCATCGGCATTGTATCCCTTCGCATCCGCCAGGTTTTTATCTACTTGTTCATAGGTAGACGCAGGAATAATGTCTTTGAAAAGCACCGGACGGTAGGCCTGGCTGATGCCGGCGTATGCGCTGATGTTTTTGCTGAGGTTATATTGCGTGGTAATTCCCAGCAAAGCAAACCGGTGATGAATGGTATTGGGAAGGGGATTTACTGTATAATATTTGATGTCGCCATCCAGCCTGGATTCACCGCTTTCCACGCGTATGCCCGGGGAAACACTCCAGGCGCTGGTTAGCTGAAACAGGTTTTCAGCAAAGGCAGCCACATTGCGGGTTTTAAAATGCATGTCGCGCACAAAACTACCGATGATGGACATGTCGTAATCGCTGCCGGTGCTGCCTGTCCCCAGTTGTTGCCGGTGCAAATCGTTGTTCATTACATTGATCCCTGCAGCAAGTTTACCTGTAACAGACCCCAGCTGGTAGGTTTGAAGTACGCGCAGTTCCACGGTTTTGCTGTTGAAGTGGTCAACATCTGCCTGGCGATTTTTATACAAGCCCGTATTCCGGTTGATCGTATCCGGTACGTTGGCCAATGCATCAAACATAATACTGTTTCTTACCCCCAGCACGGCTGAAACGGTAAGATAGATGCTGGTTCTGTCGGCCGGCTTCCAGTCGAGCGTGATGGAGGGAACATTTATAGCAGGACTAAAATAATTCCTGCTTCGGGTACTCATGCGGGGATTCGCAGTAAACATGCTGTCGTTCAACTGACCGGGAATCTGATAGAGGTAGTTCGACCTGCCAAACTCTGCACGCAGTGAAGCCTTTTGAGAAAAACGATACTGCAATTGCACAAACTGTGCGTCTGCTTCGGAGCCACCATTTTGACGGTATCCGTCTGAATGCCTTTTATAGTAATAAGCATAATAGGAAAACTTACCGGCGGTGCCGCCGATGGCATT
>JAGWTK010000727.1 GCA_028876035.1 Bacteroidota bacterium | reverse complement strand
GGTTCAGGCTGGGAAGCATTGACAAGAGCTTCGACTTCTAAAGCAAAGAATGGCATCAGAAATAAAATACCTTTTGAATGCAGCCATCGACAAGCTGCGCTGGGACGAATGCATCGCAAAGGCTGGTAACGGCCTTGTATATGCGAAATCGTACTACCTGGACCATACCGCTCTTACCTGGGATGCTTTGGTAGAGGGGGACTATAAAGCCGTGATGCCCCTGCCCCTGCGCCGAAAATTTGGCATCCGCTATCTTTTCCAGGCGCCTTTTACACCGGTGCTGGGTGTCTTTGGAAATAACCTTACGGCCGCAAATGTACAAGCCTTTCTTAAGCAAATTCCTTCAACTGTAAAATTTTGGGATTATAGCCTTAACCATTTCAACACGATAGACGAAGGTCGTTACCCCGTTTACCCGCGGCAAAACCTTGTTCTACCCTTGCAAAAAACCTATGACGAACTGCGAAGTGCTTATCACGAGAATACCCTGCGTAACCTGCGAAAGGCAGTGACGGCGGGACTACAGGTATACAGGCAAATACCCATTTCCAATGTCATTGAATTGGCACGCATAAAGTTTGCCGAGTTCAGTTCGGTGAGTGCTGATTTCTGGGAGCGACTCCCCTCACTAATTACTGATAAGCGGCACCAGTTTATATGTTACGGCGTGAAAGACACATCGAACAAACTGCTGGCATCTGCTATTTTTTTAATCGATGGCCACCAGGCTTATTACTGGCTGGCAGGAAATGCGCCGGACGCCAGAAAGTCGAATGCCTCCTTTCTATTGGTCGATACATTTATCAAAGACCACGCAGGAAGCGGGCTGGTGTTGGATTTTGAAGGTTCAGATACTGCTGGCATTGCAATGTTCTACGAACGGTTTGGTGCGATCAGTGAACCCTATTCAACAATCTTTTACAATCGGTTACCAGTTTGGCTAAGGGGACTGAAAAAAGTTCCGGAAGACTACAAACGATACAAGAGGAAAAAAGATGAATAAGTTACCTGCTCTCGCGTTCGAGGAGTATCTGCTCTGCAATGATTAAATCAACCGGGCGCGTGATTTTGATATTGCTGTATTCACCATCAATTAAATGGATTTTCCCACCAAAGGCTTCTACCACCGTCGCCTCATCTGTAAAAGCGTCCTGCTGAGGCTGTTGAAATGCATCCAGTAAGATTTCTGTCAAAAAAGTTTGTGGCGTTTGAACCAGCCGTACCTCGCTTCGATCAACAGACGTATGTTTGTCACCCTGTGCAATGCGTACAGAATCTGTTGCAGCCACAGCAGGGATTGCGCTCCCAAGCGAAATTGCCTGCTCATAACAGCGACGTATTAGCGCAGGCGACACCAGGCAACGCACGCCGTCATGCACAAAAACGACCGAAGGTTTATCACAATGCGCGAGTCCATTTTTAACCGATTGAAAACGGCTATCACCACCTTCGACCACCGTAATTCCAACCGGCGGAACCTCACCGCAAATAGATTCGATCAATTCCTGGTTTTCGCAGAAGGCGGCGGGTAAAACCAG
>JAGWTK010000165.1 GCA_028876035.1 Bacteroidota bacterium | reverse complement strand
CCGGACTCCCGCAAGCGAGGTGGCGGCCCAAACAGGTTTTGCATTATATCCAGGACTGGCATTATGAACCCGATTTGCTGGTAGATATTACCGATGTGTTTGAACAACGCATGCAGTCGGTGCTGGCGTATCATACCCAGTTTGCTACCGGCAAGGGCAATAGCAACGAACCGCAAACCTATATTTCAACGCCTGATTTTTATGAGGCCATTATTGCGCGGGCACGGCTGATGGGCAAGATGATTGGTGTGAAATATGCCGAGGGATTTGTATCTGACAAGAAAATCGGTATACGCAACCTCGACGCATTGATTTCTGTTGAAACATAGTGTAGCTATTCTACTACAAACTGCAGTTCTTGTCTGATAATTGTCATAACTTTTACTGATATTCTTAAAATTGTGGCAATTACGAATACATTCAACCTTTAAAAGCACGTTTATTGAGCAGGAGGCACTAGTTTTGCCCCGCATTAAATAGTTTCTAAACAGATAGCCGATGTCAGTTCCCAAGTTTCCAAGTCCGCCCCTTTCTTTTCACACAGAATTGAAAAACCGGATCAACCAGTATTTCGAAAAAACAGGCAAATCACAAACGGGTAATACCAGTCTTTTTGTAAAGGCTGTGGTGCTTATCAGTGCTTTTGTTTTTCTCTACGTTCATTTGGTGTTTTTTACACCCCCGGTTATCTGGGCCATTGCTGAATGCGTCCTCCTCGGATGCGCGGTGGCAGCCATTGGTTTCAATATCATGCACGATGGTGCGCATGGTAGTTTCAGCACCAACCGTTACATCAATATGTTTGCTGCGTTCTCGCTGAATGTGCTCGGTGGCAGCAGTTTTATGTGGAATGTAAAGCACAATATTATTCACCACGCTTATACGAATGTGGATGGTGTGGACGACGATATTGATATCCAGCCCTGGATGCGCATGAGCGGCTCACAAAAGAAATACGGTTTTCACCGCTTCCAGCATTTTTATTTCTGGGTGTTATACTGCCTTTTGTATATCCTGTGGATTTTTGTGCTGGACTACCAGAAGTATTTCAAATCGAAGATTGGCAGTATGCCCCTGAAGAAAATGAGCCTGAAAGACCATATTGTTTTCTGGTGCTTTAAATTGTTCAACGCCTTCCTTTTTGTGGGTCTGCCGATTGCGATGCTGGGTTTCACCAACTGGCTGATTGGATTTTTAATCTTCACCTGTGTCGCTGGTTTGGTGCTTAGCCTGGTGTTCCAGCTCGCCCATACTGTTGAACATACTTCATTTCCTATGCCTGATGCCGACAGCGGCAAACTCGACGACGAGTGGGCAATTCACCAGATCAAAACGACCGCCAACTTCGCGACCCGCAATAAGCTGGTATCATGGTTGGTAGGCGGACTGAACTTTCAAATCGAACACCACCTGTTTCCGAAAATTTCCCACGTACACTATCCCCAAATCAGTAAAATTATTCGCCAGGCCTGCCAGGAGTACGGCATTCAATACATCGAGTATCCGCGGGTACGTGTTGCGATCGCGTCGCACGTGTCGTTCCTGCGGCAGATGGGCAGAAAATGATGCTTGTATTGTAACGATTTCAATCCCCGGTAACGGGGATTTTTTTATGGCCGCTGTGCAATGCAAATGACTATTTTTGCCCCCTCAAAACAAGTTACGGTATGGGCAAAGTTCGAATTGGGATGGTGCAGATGACCTGCGGCGCCGACAAAGCTGCCAACCTGCAAAAAGCCATGCAAAAAACCCGCGAGGCGGCAGCAAAAGGCGCGCAGATTGTATGTCTGCAGGAACTGTTCACCTCACTTTATTTCTGCGATGTAGAAGATTATGATAATTTTTTACTGGCAGAGCCGATCCCCGGACCATCAACGGAAAGTCTGTCAGCCCTCGCAGCTGAGCTGGGCGTGGTGATCATTGCATCGCTGTTTGAAAAAAGAACAGAAGGACTTTACCACAATACCACCGCCGTGCTGGATGCCGATGGAAAGTATTTAGGCAAGTACCGGAAAATGCATATTCCCGACGACCCTGCGTATTATGAAAAGTTTTATTTCACCCCCGGCGATCTCGGTTACAAAATTTTCAAAACCAGGTTTGCAAATATTGGTGTGCTGATATGCTGGGACCAATGGTATCCCGAAGCCGCACGAATCACCGCATTGATGGGCGCAGAAATATTATTCTATCCGACTGCCATTGGCTGGGCCACCACACAGGATGATGCCACCAACACCGAGCAATACAATGCCTGGCAAACCATGCAAAGAAGTCATGCCGTTGCGAATGGCGTACATGTGGTAAGCGTTAACCGTTGCGGGTTTGAGCAAAATGGCGCGATGAAATTCTGGGGCGGTTCATTTATTGCGAACCCATTTGGTACAATTCTTTTCCAGGCCTCCCATGAAAACGAAGAGACCGCGGTGCTGGAGATCGATACAAAGAAGACAGACAGTTACCGGACACATTGGCCTTTCCTCCGCGACCGCAGGATCGATTCTTACCAGCCGATCACGAAACGTTATATTGACGAGGAATAGGCATTGGGCGTTGGAAAGAAAAAAAAGTAAAAATGCAAAAAGCAAAACCAGCAACTGAATTGAGTGCGTCCCCGCGATGCGAACAGACTTACAACATAAAACTAATTTCTTACAACTCCTCACGCCTCTTGCCTCTAACCTTTAACCTCTTTTCCATACTTCTTGCCATTCGACCATGAGTACTATCAAGCAGCTACATCAAACTCCTAAACAGCTCGGCTACCAGTTTCCCGCGGAGTTTGCGCCGCACCGCGCTACCTGGCTGTCCTGGCCGCATAAAGAAGCGTCATGGCCGGGTAAAATTCATACGATATTTCCGTCTTATACGCAGTTTATTAAAGAACTTACTCGCGGAGAACGTGTATGCATCAACGTTAGGGATGAAGAAATGCAGCGATTTGCGATGGAACAACTTGGGAAAGTGGGAGCCGACTTCTCAAAAATTGATTTTTACCAGCACCCGACCAATGATGCCTGGTGCCGGGATCACGGTCCGGCCTTTATCATTAACCCCTCAGCTGCCCAGCCAAAGGCGATTGTTGACTGGAACTACAATGCCTGGGGCAATAAATATCCTCCTTACGATTTAGATGATGTCATTCCCACACGCATCGCAGAGAAACTCGGCCTTCCGGTGTTTTATCCCGGCATCATAATGGAGGGTGGCTCGGTAGAATTTAATGGCAAGGGCACCGTGATGACTTCCACTGCCTGCCTGCTCAACGAAAACCGGAACCCGCACTTAAGCCAGGCGCAGATAGAACAATTCCTTTGCGATTATTATGGAATGGAACAGGTGCTTTGGGTAGACGAAGGAATCGTAGGCGATGATACCGATGGCCATATCGACGATACGGTGCGTTTTGTAAACGAAGACACTGTTATTACGGTGATCGAAGAAGATAAAAACGACGAGAATTATTCCTTGCTGCAGCACAACCTGAAACAGCTTCAGGCCATGCGCTTGTTGAATGGCAAACAACTCAACATCGTTGAATTACCTATGCCCGAAGAATTGATCTACGAGGATCAGCGGCTGCCTTGTTCTTACGCCAATTTTTATATCGCCAACGAATCGGTGATTGTGCCCACTTTCCGCAGCAAGCGCGATGAAAAAGCACTCCGCATTATCGAAGCCTGCTTTCCGGGTCGCCGCACGATCGGTATTGATTCCACCGATATCATTTGGGGACTTGGCAGCTTTCATTGCCTGAGTCAACAGGAACCGCAGGTGTAAGCGATTAACCAGTGACTGTTAACGTTTCCCCGGTGATTGCGATTTTATATTTTGTAAGGGATCGTGTTGCTGGTCCTATAACAACGCCGCCATCGGTATTGAAAGTGCTTCCATGGGCCGGACAAACAAACTGTTTCAAGGATGAGTTATAACCCACTGTATTGCCTTCGTGGGTGCAGGTAGTGGTTACTGCTGTAAATGAACTCACGTCATTGCCAGCAGCCAACCTTACCAGGATTACACCACTATTTACTTTGAAATCGCCGACATTCAGGAGTTCACTGTTCAGATTTGTAGAAAAATTAATGCTGCCGCTGGTGCCTCCACCCCCGGTGGTGCCGCCTGCAGAACTATTGGATTTTGAACAGGCAGCCAGGCAACCAGTGCATACAGCCGCTACAGATATGCCAATGGCATTCAGGAATTCTTTTCTTTCCATGTCAGGTAGTATTTACAATAAAAAATAAGGGGCTATTGCTTCTGCGCAATAAAAAAACATTCGGTTCCTGCGCGCGGTTGCACCGAATTGTAACAGGGTTCCATGGTAAGGATACGCAGGTGGGAGGAAAAAAGTTGCCTGTATTCTTGTATCGATCCACCGAAGGGCGGACCTGCCTGTGGAAAATCGCGGTTGAAAAGGAGTCCGGCTATTTTGCCCCCCGGCTTCAGTAGACCGGATACATGCGCGACATATTGTTTGCGCAGTGCGGGATCAAGTGCGCAGAAGAAAGTTTGTTCAATGATAAGATCGAATTGTCCGCTGGATTGGAAAAAATCGCTGCAAACAACGGTGGGGCGCACCGGAAGTGGTGCGTATGCATCTTGCAGTTTTTTAACAAGTATGGCCGAGATGTCTACCAGCGTGATATCGGTGAAGCCATGTTCCAGCATCCACCCCGCTTCATGGGCATTACCGCAGCCAGGTATTAATATGCGTGTGTGCTTATCCGTTAGCTGTGACAAATAGCCACAAATTGCAGGCGATGCCTGTCCGAGATCCCAGGGTGTATGGTTATCGGCAAAATGCTGGTTCCAGTAAGCGCCGTTTAGTTCGGTCATTCGCGTATCCAGTTGGTTTTTTCGCTTATGGGTTTTCTGGTGCCGGGTGCAGAAGGCGTTTCGATTGCGCCCACGTATAAAAAGCCCATCAGTTTGTCGGCTGGATCCAGGTGGAAAAAGGGTTTCGCTGCCTCTACAAATGTGATACCGCCGGTGGTCCAGTAGCAGCCCACACCGTAAGCAGTGGCCGTGAGGTACATGTTCTGTACCGCCATGGCAACGGCCGCAATTTCTTCCATCTCCGGAATGTTAGCAGCTGCGTGTCTTTTCATACCGATGGAGATAATATGCGAAGCCGCCAGCGGATTGGAGAGTAACTTTTGATACTGGTCTTCTTTAAATTTTTCGCCGGCGCTGTTCTTGTAAATCGAAGCCTGCAGCCCTGCAAAAGTGTGAATTCCTTTTCCGGTGAACACGGTAAAACGCCAGGGTTCGGTGAGTTTATGGGTAGGTGCCCAGTTGGCATTTTCGAGCATTTGGGTGATGATGGCATCGTCTACCTGTTTACCCGGTGTATACTGGCGGGGAAACACGGAGCGGCGGCTACGGATTAATTCGTTTAACTGGCTGATTTCCATTATTGTGATGTGTATTGATGGGGGATAAAGATAGGAAGGGCGGCTTACAATTTTTGATTTCCGGCTTTCGTTATTATCTTGTCTGTTCCTGTAAAAAACCCAAACTCCGTTGACTATGAACCAATCGTACCTAAACCAGCAAGATTACCTTGCGCAGAAATTCCGCTATACGGAAGAGCATATCCAGCAGATGTCGAGGCTCGCGCTGCTCAAGCTTCAATCCCTTCAAATGGTCCGCAACAACCGTCACCTCGGCGATACCCGCAAGCAGGAGATGGAAGAATTCATCCAAACGACTTTAATGAACCCGGTAAGCAATGATTATGTGCTGAGCGAGGAAGGTTTCTACTTCAGCGATTTCAACAATTAATCATTCTGGTCAAAGTCGACCGCCAGCGGCAGCTGAAAAATAGATATTTTAGTAGCTATTCTTTTCTTAAAGCCGCCGGTTATGGAGTTTTTTTACCTGCGCAAAAGCGCCTGCAGGTTTCTTGTCTTTTCTCTATTCATTTCTTTTTGCTTCAGCAATAGAAGCAATGCACAAGTATTGCGTGCCGCAGTAGCCGGACTCACCCACGATCATGCGTACGGATTGATGGGTCAATACCAGCGCGGTGAAGTGCAGATTGCAGGTATCGCCGAAGCAGACACATCCCTGATCAACCGCTACAAGGCCCGTTATCATCTGCCTGATTCTATTTTCTATCCCTCGCTTTCATCGCTGCTTAAAAAAGTTAAGCCGGACATCGTGCTGGCCTATAATGCCATTTCGGAACATCTTTCAGTAGTAGAACAATGTGCGCCGTTAAAGATCGCTGTTATGGTAGAAAAGCCGCTGGCAACAACGGTGGCCGATGCAAAACGCATCGCGGAATTGTCGGCAAAATACAACACGCCGGTGCTCACCAATTTCGAAACCACCTGGTATGCCAGCAACGAAGAGTTGTACCGGCGGGTAAAAGAACAGCGGGTAGCCGGTGCCGTTAGAAAGATGGTCGTCCATACCGGGCACCAGGGACCGGTGGAGATTGGATGCAGCATGTATTTTTTGAGCTGGCTGACCGACCCGGTAAAAAACGGGGGAGGAGCGGTGATGGATTTTGGTTGTTACGGGGCGAATGTGATGACCTGGTTGATGGACGGACAAAGACCCGTATCGGTGATGGCTACTACGCGCCGGTTAAAACCGGCTATCTATCCAAAGGTGGATGACGATGCAACCATTATCCTGGAATATGCCAACGGGGCTACTGGTATTATCGAGGCTTCCTGGAACTGGCCATTTGGGATCAAGGACTGGGAAGTATTTGGCGAGAAGGCCTACCTGCATGCGCTGAACGGGAACGATCTGCAGCAAAGAGATACAGCCGGCTATCTGCCCGTGCAGGTCCCACCTGTACGATACAAGGACAACCTCGCTTACCTGAAAGATTATTTTGCGGGGAGAGCGATGGAGAAAAACGATCGGACAGCGCTCGCCAATAACCTGATCGTGGCGGAAATTCTGGAGGCGGCCAGGCTATCTGCCAAAGAGAACCGGAAAATATTCCTGCAAAAGTAACGACGCGAAAGCAGGTGGTAGATCTGCTTTCGCGCCGTTCAACAGCTTACTTAAAAAGCCGGAAGGTAAAAGGCTGCTTGGCGAATGATGTAACCTTATTCCCGTTTTGCAGGGCGGGTTCCCATTTCCCGCTTTCTTTAATCATCCGGATACTTTCGGCCTGGAGTTCCTTGGGTCCGCTGATAGCCTTTATATCGGATACACTGCCATCAACATCAACAATGAACTGAATCATCACTGTTCCCTGCACTTCATTATCCTGCGCTTTTTGCGGGTATTTTAAATTTTTTGCCAGGTATTTGTTCCATGCAGCCTGCCCGCCCGGGTATTGGGCTTCCTTTTCAACTTGTGTAAATCTCACCTGGGAAACTTGAGACGATGCTCCGGTTTCTGGTGAAATACGCACTACTGAGTCTTTCATGTCGACGCGAAAATTCGCTTTTTTTACAAACTCAATTTCTTTGTGTTGGTTGTAATAGCTGTTGATGGCTTTTGCGCTGGCAAATTTTACCGTTCCGTTCTTCAACGATATCGTCACCAGGTCCGTTTTCATATCGGCGCTGATGGATTTGATATCGTCGGGATTCAATTTGCTTACGGCTTCTGCAGACAAGGTATCGCTCACCTGTTCAGTTCCAACACTTACTCCGATTGCCAGGGATTGTTGGTAGTTTACCATTCCTTCCAAAATTTTGCGGGCAACGGATTCCTGGTTCTTTGGGTCGCTGATAAAGGCGGCGTCTTTTGGGTTGTTGATATAGCCGCATTCAATAATGGTAGACGGATATTCTTCGTGGTCAAGTACCTGAATCCCAACATCACGTTTCTGTAGTATTTCATCAGTCGCATATATATCCTTCAGCGATTGAAGAATGGACAAACAGAGTGCTGGAGTTGACGGATTCGCCACCTTTTTAGAAATAAAGGCAACAAAGCCGGATCTGGTCGTTGTTTCCCATGGGTCTGCGTTGACATGAATAGATACAAAGGCATCTGCGTTTTGTTGTTTTGCAAATGCCGCGCGGTTCTTCAAATCTTCGCCGAGGTCAGTAGCATTCCCCACAAGCTCGTCGGTTTCTCTTGTCAATG
>JAGWTK010000726.1 GCA_028876035.1 Bacteroidota bacterium | reverse complement strand
ATATTCCGCGGAAGAAAAATGGTATCGCCTTCTTTGAGGATGTGTGTTTCATCACCCACCACAAAACGGTACTGACCATTAATGACACAAAATATCTCGTCCTGCTTGTAATGGACATGTAAAGAAGGACCCGTTTTTTCACGGCCTGTGTATTCAAACACGCAAAGAGCGCCACCCGTATCTTTTCCAGAAATTTTAATATCGTTGGGTGAAAGACCACGGAACAGAAATTGTTCATTAAACCGGCTACCGCCTGCTTTGATAACAAACGGATGCTTGCTGGAACCAGTACTTTTTGCGGCCAGTGATAGTACCGGCAGTAATGACAATGTGCCTGCAATAAATTGTTTTCGTTGCATTGTATTTTTTTTACAAATCTATTTTCACGAAAGTGCAGCACAGTGGTAGGAAATAGACGATTTCGAATGAGTAATCCTCTTATACTATTTGGAAATGACTAAGTAATGCTAAATTTCAGCTTCTCCAAGCAGGCGCTCAGGCGACTGGTTGTCAATTGCAAAAAAAGCGGGTGGGGTATAGCCGGTGAATTGCTTATAGGCTTTGGAAAGATGGTTGTAATCGTGGTAGCCGCAATGCACCGCTATGCTTAACCAATCTTTTTCCGGGAACCTGTTCTTCATGCGAAAGGCCCGATCGAACCGAATGATCTGCTGGAATTCTTTTGGTGAAACGCCGGTACTCTCATAAAAGCGCCGGTCGAACTGTCGGTGACTCAGGCAGGCCTCCCGCACAAACCAGTCGAGCGGCTTGTCTTCCGCTGAAAGCATTGACCCCGCCACCTGGTTAATTCGATGATCGTATCGTCGTATACGATTGAATGCTTCTTTCAGGAAAGATTCAACAATGCCGATCATTTGCGCGTGGTTTTGAGCCGCCTGCAACTGTTCATTGACCGTACGAATGGAACTACCGATCGCCGAAGACGCATCGATGATGGAATTGGTGAGCTCGACAGCCGGAATTCCCAGCCATCGCTGAATAGCGCCCGGCTGGAATATCACCTGGAGTGAGAGAAAGCGGTTGCTGACCTTTCGGTGATGGACAACCGTATGCTGGCCGGCAAGCATGGCAGTGCCTGTTGCTTGTTGATTGCTTGCGCCCTGGTAAGAGATGGTATTGTCTCCGGCAATAAAGAACTGCAGACATTGTTCCGGACGCGGCGTATAGGCCTTTACCGGAACATCAGGTAAGCCTGCAAAATTAAAGTCGATGATTTTGTGCTGGCGCACCAGGTGTCGCAGCTCGGGAGACGGTATATGATCCTGGATAAACAAAGCGGGCGTTCGCAGATTTGTGCCTCAAATATGGGGCTAATTGTTGATTGCTGATGGTAGAAATCAGACATTATAGTTTTTGGCCGGCCTGCAGGCGCCATGGGGCTGCGTTTATTTGCTCTTCCATGATCCGGGGCGTAACACCGGCAAAAGTTTTAAAATCTTTTATCAAATGCATCTGGTCAAAGTAACCTGCAGCATGCGCGATGTGCGTCCAGCTTACCGAGGGTTGCATTTCCCGCATCCG
>JAGWTK010000164.1 GCA_028876035.1 Bacteroidota bacterium | reverse complement strand
GCAGAATGTTTTGAATGGTGGCACCGCGGAAACTATAAATACTTTGTGCATCATCGCCCACCACGCACACGTTCTCATGCTGCGCACCGAGTAGTTTGATGATTTCATACTGTGCAGGATTGGTATCCTGGTACTCATCGATCAAAATGTATTTGAACTTGCGCTGAAATTTAGAAAGGGCTTCCGGGAAGTTCTTGAGCAGCTCGTACATTTTGATCAGCAGGTCGTCGAAGTCCATCGCCCCGTTTTTAAAACAACGCTTGGCATAGGCATCATAGATCTGTGCAATGGCCGGACGGTTCGAGCGCATGTCTTCCTGCTGGATATAATAGTCGTTGGCGTATTCAGCCGGACCGACCAGTGCATTCTTCGCACTCGAGATGCGGTTATAGACCGTAGCAGGTTTATAGTGTTTATCGTCGAGGTTGAGTTCGTTTACCACGGTTTTGATGACGTTTTTGGCGTCATCGGTATCATAAATCGTAAAACTGTTGGGATAACCCAGCCGCTGTGCTTCCCCGCGCAGGATTCTTGCGAATACGCTGTGGAAAGTACCGATGTAGAGGTTACGCGCTTCGGTATTGCCGAGGGTGCGTTCAATCCTTTCCTTCATTTCTTTGGCTGCCTTATTGGTAAATGTCAGCGCCAGTATATTGAAAGCATCGATATGGTGGAAAGCCATCAGGTGGGCAATCCGGGTGGTCAGCACTTTCGTCTTGCCGCTACCGGCACCCGCAATCACCATCATGGGTCCGTCCTTGTGTTCTACCGCCTCGCGCTGCGGACCATTCAAGCCTGCTAAATAATCTAACATGCCCGCAATTTAAGTCGATTTCCGCGGAGCCTGTGCATTCCCTCGGCCTGTGAAAAAATTATTCCTCTCCACAGAAAAAAACAGCAACAAAACGGGAAAACAACCGCATTATATCAAAAAAACAGCCGGTATTTAACCGGCTGCTACAGCAAACAAATGCGAAAGGGGTAGGTTAGTAAGTATAGGGATCAACTGCAAGTTTTATTTGTTAAAGCTCAGGCTCCTGTTGATGGTGAAGCCAAAAGCCAGGTTACCGCTCTTAATGCTGCTGGTATTGCGGGTCAGCTGGTCAATGATGGATGATTCCTGGGTACTTCCAATATAGAACTGGAAGAGGTGGCCACCGGTGTTCACTTCGATACCAACAGAGGCGAGATCGGGGTGATAGTTCACGATAGCACCGCTTTTGGAAATCAGGTTTTCATACATATTCAACTGGCGGGTGTACTCAAACGTAAGATTGAGTTTGCTTTTCACTTTGTATTTACCGCCGATACCCAGAGAAAACACTTCATTGCTGTTATTGATACCGTAAGGAACTACATTATAGTGCACCCAGGTAGGAATCAGTTCAAGTGAGAACCTGTCGGACAACTTGCGTGCTATCAGCAACTGGTTCGCAAAGGCAAACCGGTTATAGCTAAACTCATTGTCGGGGTCTGTTGCCGTATTCACATGTGCCAGGGAGAACAGCGTAACGGTAACAGGAAAACTGTGCGGGCCGGATGACTGGCGCAGCAGTTTTGCCTTGATCCAACCTTCGTATTTTGAACTTCCGGCCAGTGCAATACCGGCGCTCAGTTGATTGGTAAAAGAATAGGCAAAAGACAGGTAGGTACGTGCCACGCCGGAGTTGATGCCGAAGAATTGAGCGACGTTTTGAGAGCCTGCATCTTTATTCCAGAGATTACTGAAGTGGTGCGACACCATAAATTCCAATCCGCCTTTGCTCACGATCTCTGTGCTCTGCAGGTTGATAATGCGGGTAGAGTTGAACGTAGTACGGGTGAATTTTTTCTTTGGTGCCTCTTTCACTTCAGCGGCCACCGTGGAGTCCTGTGCGATGGCCCATCCCGCAACCAGGAGGAAAATAGCAGTCAGCGATAATATCTTTTTCATAACAATGATTTTGTTGGTCGAACGATAGCGTTTATACATTACTGTGGCTGTCCTTGTGTTAACCAGGCGGTGAACAATTTAACGGTGCAGGAACTGAGGCTAAGTGCACCTCCGGGGTGACCGCTCGAACCGCTGCTGTTCATCATATTGGTAATAACTGTTTTGTTGGTAACCATCTTTGAATAGTCCAGCGCAACAGCCAGTCCACCATGACAAGTGGAACCCTTACAGGTAGTATTGTATACCGGGGCTATGCTGACCGTATAGGTTACAGCACCGGTTACGGTACAACCACCTCCATCATCTTTTGCACCTTCTGAAATCCACTGTTTAATGATTACTTTATCGTTGGCTTTGAAATCAATTACGCCGCCACCCGGGTGTGTGCCGCCATTTACCCAGCTGCCGAACATTCCGGAACGGGCAAGAATAGCGTCATAGAAAACGGTATCGGCGTGTGAAAACTGCACGGCACGCTGTCCTTGTCCGTTGTTATGGCAACCACAGGCGCCTGATACAATGATGGGAACAACATCGCTGCGGAAAGACACCGTTGGCAGAGCGATGATATCTTCTTTGTTTTTGTAGCAGGATGACAACATGTAAATCACCATCGAAGTAACCGCTGCTGTTATAACGAGTTTGTTTTTCATATGCTGAAAATTTAGAAGTAGATGGGTGGGTTATTTTTTCGTGATGATATTACCAGACTTACGGTATTTGAATATGCCGGCGTTGTTCACCCCGTATTTCCATACGTCGGGAACATTCGGGTCATTGAAATACCAGGCTTTGATAAGTGCAATTTCATTGGCTTTCAAACCACCATCGCCATAGGCCATATCCGCTTGGGTAGAGGTTGCGTATACGCCGGTGAACGGGTTTGCCAATAAAACGGTTGAGTCGATCCGGCTGATCAAAGAACTGGTCGCGTTCAGGTAATTACCCTTTACATAATACTTCTGTGTGGTAACAGGGTCGGTGTATACAACACTTGAATTGGTTCTGATGCTCTTTGGATAATAAACATCCATCAGGATATCATCGTAGGTATTCAGCGGCCCGCGTGTGCTTAATGCAGATACAGGAGTAGATACTGTTTTATAAGGTCTGAAAGAAGCAAAAGCCACGGTATCGGTAAAGAATTTCTTCACGCTGTCTTTATAAGCATTCCAGACCTGGTTGCGCAGGTTGGCATTTGAAAGGAGGCAATACACTGTTGCTACGCCTGTAGATGGGTTGATATAAGTGTATTGTGTCGTATCGGCAGAGGTAAGCCCGGCGATCAATCCTTTCCTGGCCCATCCGCCCGTAGCCGTTGCCTGGTTGTGGCAGTTGGCAGAACCGCAGCCGCTGATAATAAGCTGGATGGCGGCCGGACGAAAATCTTTCAGGTTCGGCGTTTCTTTAGCGCCGTTCAAAATCCAGTTGTAGATAATGGTTTTGTCGGTAGCACCCATTTCGTGGTTGGAGGCTATCGGCGGCATTGCTTTATTAAAATCGTTGGTGGTAAGATAGTCCCAGATTTTGCTGCCACCCGGATCGCCCGGTGATACATACTGCATGATCTGTGCATAAGTATCGAAAGCAGGTTTGATCGGTCCGCCATGGCAATTCGAAGTACCGCAGTATTCGTGAATAATGGTTTTTACTCCCCTGTAACGTATGATATCATTTACATCAGCTACTGCATCTGCCGTACTGATTTTTGCGGTATCATAAAAAGAAGCATAGATGGTGGAATCGGCGCTGCCTTTAAAAGTCCTGTCAAGATTCTGAACCACGTCTCCATTTTTTTTACACTGGAATACGGTTCCGCTTATCGTCATCGCAACCAGGAAAAGCAGCGTTGCCTGAATGACTGAAAGTTTTTTCATAAAAAATTCTTTTCGGTTGAGAAAGTACCAGGGGAGCATACACCCTGTCGGTTCGCGTGAACAAAAGTAGATTGGCGTTCATGACAGTATTATGACATGAGACTTACGGAGAGATGACACTCGTCAGTAATGAACACACGGCTTGCATCAAGCTCATCTTCTGACGGTTCTCAGCGCGCTGCTTGACCCATGTCATGAGATGCCATTCACACGATAAATAATTTGCGCAGGATTATCCCCCCGATTTGCACATTTAAAACATACATCATGGGCAATTCCAACAAGGCTGACAATAAAAGCAGGCGCGACTTTCTCTCCATGTTCGCTACGCTCGCAGGTCAGCACAAAGGCGAAACGATAAAACTGCTGACACCAGACGGACAATTGGTAGAAGTAGATAAAAGAATTGTAGATGCTGCCAGCAACCGTACCAAAGCAGGCAATGCCGAAATCCTGCAATGGATGGACAATCCTTCAAAGAAAGAAGAATAGTCTACCCAATACACATACTATATAATAATGTATTAACTCTTCTGCCATGAATTCCGAAATAAACCAGGACAATAGCCGGCGCGATTTTCTCAAGACCGCGGCTGTGGCAACTTTGGCCACTGCTGCCTGTGCAGGCATCGCCTGTTCCTGTTCCCCCAAAAAAGCCGCGGTTCCGCAAAAAGTGAAACTGCTCTCACCCGAAGGTGAGATCGTAGAAATAGATTCGGCCTACCTGAATTACCAGGAACATATGGCCATTGTTTCCAAACTCGAAGCGCGCGAAGGCATCGCCGGGAAAAGATTTGTAATGGTAGTGGATCTCGCGCGTTGTAAAAATGCCCGCAAATGCATTTCTGCCTGCCAGAAATGGCATTACCGTCCGGAAGAAACAGAATGGCTTACAGTAAAGCTGATGAAGGACAGCGACAAGGGCGCACCTTACTGGTTTCCCAAACAATGCTTCCACTGTGATAACCCACCCTGTGTGAAGGTTTGCCCCGTGGATGCCACTTTCAAACGTCAGGATGGCCTTGTACTGATCGACAATGACCGTTGCATAGGTTGTAAATTCTGTATGGCTGCTTGTCCGTATTCCACCCGCGTATTTAACTGGGACGAACCAAAAGTACCGGAAGACCTCCGTGAACTGGCCGCCAATCCGGAAACCAATATCCCCGCCCGTGTGGGCACCGTCGAGAAATGCGATTTCTGTCCGGACCGCGCCCGCGATGGCCTGCTGCCTCCTTGCGTAGAAGCTTGTCCGAACGGCGTGTTCTATTTCGGCGACGAAAACGAAGACACCGTAACGAATGGTGATGAAACCATCAGTTTTACACAATTGATAAAAGACCGGGCAGGTTACCAGTTCATGGAAGAACTGGGTACCAAACCCAGGGTGTATTATTTACCACCGAAAGACCGCCAGTTCCCGGTGGAACGCGGTTATGAAAATCTTCCGGATAAAATCAAACCAAGGTTTAAAGAAATCATGGAAAGCATTCCCGGCAAATCGGGTATTTAATTATTTGTAAAGACGCTTTTTTATGGAACTGAACCGATACCAGCAGGAAGCCTTCAGCTACCAGCGACCCTTCCTCGAAAAATTTGGCAGTAAAACCGTTATCTGGTCCCTCTTTTTTCTTGGGTGGATTAGCGTGGGGGCCTATGCGTTATACCTGCAGATCACGAAAGGACACAGTATTACCGGAATGCGCGACAATGTAGTTTGGGGGCTTTACATCGTCAATTTTATTTTCTTCATCGGCCTTAGCTATGCCGGTTCTATTATCGCAGGCTTATTGCACCTGTTTAAAGTACCCTGGGGTAAACCCATCGTTCGCCTCGCACAGATGATGACCATCATCTCCGTGATTGTTGGACCCATTTTTATTTTACTCTGCGTAGGCAGGTTCGACCGACTGCACCACCTGTTCATTTACCCGCGCATTCAGTCGCCGCTTACCTGGGATGTTCTCGCCATCCTTACCTATTTCGTAGGCAGCGCATTGTTCCTTTACATGGCACTCATAAAAGATTTCGCTGTTTACCGCGACGCCAAATTGAATATTCCCAAATGGAAACAAAAGCTCTATAAATTCCTGGCCACCGGCTGCCGTGGTGTAGCAAGCCAAAAACGACATTTGATTCTTTCCCAAAACCTGCTGGCGATTATATTGATTCCGCTTTCCATCATGGTGAGCTCTATCCTTTCCTGGATATTCGGCATGACACTTCGCCCGGGCTGGCACAGTACCATCTTTGGCCCCTATTTCGTATTGGGCGCATTGTATTCAGGCTGCGGGGCACTCATCGTAATTATGTGGGTTTACCGGGTACGGTATAAAATGCAGCAGTACTTTACCGACAAACACTTTGTATACCTCGGTTACTCAATGATGGTACTCGCCGCCGGCTATGGCTACTTTACTTTCTCTGAGTATTTCACCAGTTGGTTTGGTTCGGCCAAGTGGGATAGTGAAGTGATCAATAAATTGTTCAGTCCTAAAGAATATGGCTGGTGGACTCTTTTCGCGAATGCAGCCGGTATCTTGCTGCCTATTGTTATCGTGGCTATACCGGCAACGCGCAAACGAAACTGGATTACGTTCGCGGCCTTTGTAATGGTGATGGCACTCTGGGTGAAACGCTATCTAATCATTGTACCCACCCTGGAAACACCGGCATTGCCGATGGAAGATACCCGTATCGCGTATGTGAAATATTCCGCCACCTGGCCGGAATGGGCACTCACTTTTGCGGGCGTAGCTACCTTCCTGCTCTTTTTTACCCTGATGTCGAGGTTTATCACGGTTGTTCCGGTATCTGATCTGGAAGATCCGGCCCTGCATCCGCCTTTTCCCCACAGCAGAAAACCTATCCAGGAATTGACACAACCTGCTTAAAAATATTTTTATGCGCTATTTACTGCGTTCATTGCAACCATCAACAAGCATGCTGCTAACGGCAGCCCTGCTGGCGACAAGCGTCCTTACTACCTTTGCGCAGACCGACAGCACAGCTAAGGCCGGACTGTTTATTAGTCCTTCCCTGCAATTCGTAACCCTGCAAAAAGCCGGCAACAGCCTTGATCTGAAAGCAACCCTGCTTACGAAAATCAAAGGGACACCTTATAAGTTGCCACATCTCAAAGTCAATTTTATTTTGATCACCGACTCGGGCGAAACAGTACTGGGTCATGCCATTACCGATGGTCGTGGTAAAGCACAGTTTACCGTACGTGCCGATTCACTGGTTGCGAATAAAGAAGGCAAACTCCATTTCAAAGCTGCTTTTGCGGGTAATAAACAAATGGATCCGGCCGATGGCGATCTGAGCATCAGCAGGGCGCAGTTGGAACTCAGTCCGGTTAAACAGGATTCGGTGTATACCGCCAACGTAAAACTGATCGATCCGCTCACCGGCAAAGGCATCCCAAAAACCACCGTAGGAGTGTTTGTACAACGAACGTTTAGTTCGTTAAAACTCGGAGAAGGCACAACCGATGACAACGGAGAAGCATCTGTTGAATTACCGGCAGGGCTCGCAGGCGATGCAAAAGGGAACATCAGCCTGCAGGCGAAGATCGACGACAATGAAACCTACGGCAATATCGAATCTTCCGCCGTAGAAAAATGGGGCAAACCGGTTTCCGACAAAATTCTTGCACAACCCCGTGCACTCTGGAGTTCACATCCGCCGCTGTGGATGTTGATCACCTTCCTGGTGCTGATGTTTACGGTATGGGGTCACTACATCGTTATCGTTTACCAACTATTCCGGCTGCGTAAAGAGGAGCCGCATCCGGCTGCATAAACAATCGCCGGCAACAACTTTGTTTACACACCAAACAAATAGACAAATATGAAAAAGAAAATCAGCTTACTTATTGCCATTGCGGGCATGTTTAGCCTGTTTGCATTCGTGCCGGCAAAAACATTCCAGGCGCAGCCATGGCCGGTGCCCGATGCGGCCAAGAACAAAGCCAACCCCGTAAAAGCAGATGCAGCTTCCATCGCCGCCGGTAAAGAATTGTACGGCACGCATTGTAAATCCTGCCACGGCGTAAAAGGAAAAGGTGATGGTCCGAAAGCATCGCAACTTGATACAGAATGCGGCGACTTCACCAAAGCCAGCTTCCAAAGCCAGACAGATGGTGCACTTTTCTTTAAAACCTCAGAAGGAAGAAAAGACATGCCTTCTTATAAAAAGAAAATTCCGGAAGCCAATGATATCTGGGCAGTCGTAAACTATCTGCGCACCCTAAAATAAACCCTCCCTTATTGGTTGATAAAAACAAAGG